>DATLUU010000273.1:0-3607 GCA_035577885.1 Verrucomicrobiia bacterium | reverse complement strand
CGCCGGGATCACTTGCCCGACGATCCGCACCAGCCGAGGTGCAGCGCCGGTGCGCCGCCAGGATCCATGGCCGTCCACACGAGCGCCGGCCGCGGCGCCCCGTTCGTGGGCCCCACGGCCCAGCACGGATAGGAAGCCGGGCCGGCGTCGACCACGATGAGAGGATGAAAGTGCTCGCCCCCCAGCGGCGAGGACGTAACCTCGATCCGCCCCTCGACCGTGCTGTTGTCCGCGGGGAATCCGTTGTCCGCTTGGCCCTCGCTGTTCATCGCGCCCGGGACCCATGCCACCCAGGCCACGCACACGCTCGAGTCCGTGACGCCCACAGAGGGCGTCGAGGCGTTCTCGCCCTCGAGCGAGATTCGGGTCGGCTCGTGCCAGCTCCCGTCGGTGTCCCGCATGCTGTAGAAGATCGCGGAGGTCGCGTTGGAGCCGGCCTGCCCAGAGCCCTCGCGCCACGCGACGTGGAGCCGGCCCCGCGCATCGAGCGCGGCGGCGGCATGACGCTGGTCGTTCGCGGTGGGTGCGATCGGCTTCCATCCCGAGAAGCGGCGCTCGGAGATCTTGCCGTACTGGATCTGCTGAACGCCGTTCACCGAGCCGTAGCAGAGCACGTGCACCGTGCCCGTGCTGTCCACGAGGACCGAAGGACGCGACTGGCCCGGCGAGCGGTCGTCGGCCTGCAGGTACGGCGGACGTGCGAGCGCGCCGTTCACCGACCACGCACCGTCGCGAGTGCGCGTTGCGTACGCGATCCCGGGCCGCGGCATCCCATCGCTCGAGCGCCGGAACGGATCGCGCGCCTCCCACGCCAGGTGCACGGTGCCGTCGGGCCCCACCGCGATCGCCGGATGCTCCTCCCACAGCTCGATCGGGGTGGGTGCATTCAGCGCCACGGCCTCGAAGCCGGGCACGCGGAACGGCGTGCTCACCTCGGCGAGGCGCGGCGAGGTCCCGGTCGTGAAACGCGCGTAGCGGATCTGGTGGTCGGCCGCACCCGCGATCCCGCCGTACCATGCCATGTGGATCGAGCCGTCGGGCGCGGCCGAGATCGCGGCGACGCGCTGCGGCGCCCCGGAGAAGGCCAGCGAGTCGCGATCCTCGATCCAGGTCACGGCGGCGGCCATCCCTTCTTTCCAGGGCGCCGCCGCGCGCACGAGACCGATCGTGAACTGCTTGCCGTGCTTCGTGCGCACGGCGATCCAGGCGGTGCCCTTCGCGTCCACGAGGAACCGCGTGTTGTTCGAATAGCCGGTCGCGCGCGACTCCGCGACCGGCATGAGCGTCGTCGAGCGAAAGGCGCACCCCACCACCGGCGCGACGGGCACACGCGAGGCGCTCCCATGTTCCCGCGCCCATCCCACCCGGAGCGCTGCGAGCGACACCGCGGCCATCACGGCTCCGAGTCGCGCCCCGAGCCGCGTGCGCGACCTCATCCGCGGTGAAAGGCGTTCCATATCGTGTCCCATGTCGGGCGGCGGAGGATGCCGATGTAGAGCGCCATCGCCACCCCCATCACCGTCACCCAGATCACCATGACGTAGTCGGCCATCCGCTCGCGGAAGCGACCGAGCGCGGTCGGCGCCGCGCGCGCGCGCTGGTCGCCGCGGTTCAACCAGCGTTGTGTCGCCGGCCGGAACGTGAGGTAGCCCTTGATGAGGGAGTTGGCGAACTGGTTCAAGTAGAGGAACAGCGGGAACGCCGGGCGGATCTCGCCGGCGTGGGCGAACAGCGGCAGCGCGAGCAGCAGCCGCGTCGTGCACACCCAGGCGACGTAGATCAACGACAGCCCGGGATCGCCCCAGAACAGGTTCAGGAGCGCCGCAGCCGGGCCGAGGAGCCCCGTCCACATCGAGACACGCTGGTCGAGCACGCACCACCAGATGAACCAGCCGATCCGGCGCGGTCCCAGCGCGATCACGCGGCTGGAGTTGCGGATCGCGTTCCCCGACCAGCGCAGCAGGTTGAAGCGCATGCGTTGCCACGCGCTGCCGGCGATGTTCTCCACCGTGCACACCGTGGCGTCCGGCACGTACAACATCACGCTCCCGCCGGGCTTCTTGAGCAGCGCGAACCACGTGCTCTTGTCGTCCCCGGAGAGGAACGGGATCGTGCCCCAGAGCCAGTCCTCGAGGTTGTCGGATTCGACGAGCTGGATGAACTCGTCGCGCAGCACCTCGCGGCCGCGGAACACCGAGCAGCGGCCGGTGAGCGCGAGCACCTTGTGGGCGAGCGCGTGCGACTGCATGGTGAGGTGGCGTTGCGCGAAGCGCATGTCGAGCCAGGTCGCGATCCAGCGCGGCCCGAGCACGATCGCCCGCTCGGCGGTGGTGAGCGCATCGAGATCGCGGCGTACCTCGAACAGCGGCAGGCAGCGCCGCAGGAAGCCGGGCGGCAGGATGGTATCCCCGTCCATGAACACCACGGGCTCGTCGGGATCGATCTCGGAGCGGGACAGCGCGCGCAGCGCAAGCCCGAGCGCGGCGCGCTTGCCGGGCCGGTTCTGCCGCACGATGACCAGCTCCAGATCCATGTGGCGCGCGGCGCGGAGCAGGAAGTCCCTCGCCACCTGCTCGTCCCTCGGCAGCCCGGTGCCGAGGTAGATGCGGGTGGGGATGCCCGTCGAGCGGCACTCGTCGACGATCGCCGCCATCACCGCCTGCGTCGTCTCCGGCCGCTCCATGAACGTGGTCACGATGTAGTGCACGCGCCGCGGCCGCCAGCCGTCGCGCCACAGCCGCTCGCTCGCCTCGCGCAGCCTCGGGAACCGGATGCGGGCATAGACCTGCGAGCGCACGAAGTGAAGCAGCCACCACGAATAGCGCCAGATGCCGATGACGCCGATGGTGACGAAGAGCTTCGAGCCGAGGCGGTCCCACGTCGGCCCCGGCACGGCCGCGAGCGCGGCGAGGATCACCGCCACGTACACGGACAGGCCGCAGACGTCGCGGAGCCGGAGCTGGAACCGGGGCCGGACCTCCGCTACGGAAGCCACGACGAGAAACCCCGGGACGGGCTGCTCGCGGCCGTACGCGGGAGGTTCACGATCGCGGGCATGCCCGAGCGCAGCGACGTCCGGGCGCCCGGTGTGAGCGGGCGGAACTCGAGCTCGATGTAGCCGCTGGGATCGGTGGAGCGCGGGGTCTTGGACGCGTTCGCGAGCAGGTCGACGAGCACCCCGCCCGGGATCGCGCCCGCCTTGTCGCTGCGCACGACCACGGCGCGGAAGCGTTGCTGCACGTTGGGCACGCGCACGGTGCCGCTCTCGCCGAGGCGGATGCGCGTCACCTGGTCCTGGGTGAGCAGCGCGAACACGCGCGGCGGCTCGTCCACGCGCTCGAGCAGCGCCAGCGTCTCACCGCGATCCACGGTGCTGCCCGGCGACTTGGTGGTGCGCACCACGCGGCCGGCGAACGGGGCCCTGTAAGTGGTGCGCCCGGAGCCCTCGTGGAACTCGGCGACCTGCTGCTCGGCGATCTTCACCCGCGCCTCGGCGTCGCGCTCGCGCAGCTCCGCGGCCGGGCCCTCGTCGATCAACCGGTAGCCGTCGTAGAAGCTGCCCTGGTCGGCCGCGCGCACGGCGTCGTTCGCGAGCTCGAGCTCGGGC
>DATLUU010000272.1:0-7852 GCA_035577885.1 Verrucomicrobiia bacterium | reverse complement strand
CGCCCGAGGCCGGCTTCCCCATCGTCCCTGACGGTCGCGAACCCGCTCCGGGCGCTGGCGCGCCGCCATGCGGTCCCGTGGGCGGCTTGGAGCCGCCCTGGGGAGCGGCTGCCGCGCGGGCCGCGGCGGCGCGGGCTGCGGCCGCCTCGGCCTCGAGCCGTGCCTGGGCGACGCGGCGCACGTAGGCCTCGACCGCATCCTCGCAGCGAATGGCTTCGGCCTCGGTGAGCGGGGCGCGCGCGAACTTCACCCGGTCCCAGAGCCCGAGCAGGCCTTCCAGCCGCTCGAGGTCGGCTTTCTCATGACGCGACGCCCGCAACCGGTCCAGGAGCTCTCCGCTCGTGTCACCGGGGCGTGGGGTCGCCACCGTGGCTTCCAGGAAGCGCCTGAGGATCGCCGTCAGCTCGAGCGCGTGCTCGCCGTAGCGCTGCTGCGCCGGCAGCTTCTTCGCGCGCAGCGTGAACAGCGCGCGCAGGGCCTCGGCCGCGGGGTCGATCCGCGGACGCGACGGCACCACGGCCGGTGTGGCCGCACGCCGCACGGGCTTCCGCTCGCGATGCCGGAGCTTGCGCAGGACGACGAACCAGGCCACGACCAGCGCCACGCCGGCGACGATCAGCCCCAGCGGCACGCGCTCCCACCACGGCGCGCCGAGCGGGCCGTGGAGGCCGCGCAGCGACTGGTTGCTGTCGGCCGCCGTCACCGTGGGGATCACCAACACGTGCGCGGTCGGGATCCGCGTCGATCGCATCGGCGTGAGGTGAACGATCGGGCCCGGGATGGAGATGACCCCGGGCGTGAACACCTGCAACCGCGCCTCGAACCACACGCTGTCGCAGGCCTCGTACGCCGTCCGCCGCCACCATGGCGGATGCGCGCGCCCCGCGCGCAGGCCCGACCACGTGAACTCGCCGCCGCTCTGCGGTGGATCGAACCGCACCTTCTGGTCCGCGTCGACGACCACGTGGGCGCGGTAGAGGATCGCTTCGCCGACGTGCGCCGGCGAGGGCGAGACCCGCACGTGCATCTGCACCCTCTGCGAGAGCGAGATCGACGTGCCGCGCAATGCCTCGGGAAGCATCTGGTCCGGGATGCGCTGGATCGGCCGATCGTGGCTGCCCGAGCAGCTGCCGACCTGACCGGTCGACGCCGCGAACAGCGCCAACGAGGCGAGCGCCGTTCGCAGGCCGCGGGCCACCGTGGGTGCGCGGAGGCTCATGCCACCCCCCGGCGCTTTCGCTGCTGGAAGTGGCGCACGAGCGCGGGCACGTACGGGCGATCGGTACGGATCTCCACCACCGGGCACAGCGCGGCCGAGAGCGCCAGGTCCGCGAGCCGCCGGCGCTCGCGCGCGGCGGTGGCGTAGCGCTGGCGGAGCGCCGGGCTGCCGGTGTCGACGAGCCGGCGCATGCCGGTCTCCAGGTCCTCGAGCAGCGCCCAGCCCGCGCGCGGCAGCTGCTCGTCGGCGGGGTCGCGCACCGCGAGCGCGGTCAGCTCGTGACGCGCCGCCATGACGCGCCAGTCGGAGGCCTCGAGGCGGTCTTCGAAATCGCTGATCCAGAACACCAGCGAGCGGCGCTTGAGCGTGCGCGTGAGGAAGCGCGCCGCGGCGCCGAGGCGCGTGCCCCGCGCCGACTCGTGATCGAGCACATCGCGAAGGATGCGCAGCAGGTGCACGCGACCGCGCGCCGGCGACACGAAGTGCTCCACCGAGTCCGAGACCAGCGCCATGCCGACGCGATCGTTCTGGCGCACCGCAGCAAATCCCAAGACCGCGCACAGCTCGGCGGCGAGCTCGCGCTTCTCCTGGCCGCGGGTGCCGAACAGCATCGAGCGCGACACGTCCACGACCAGCATCACCGTGAGCTCGCGCTCCTCGACGAAGCGCTTGACGAACGGCTGGCCCAGGCGCGCGGTGACGTTCCAGTCGATGTCGCGCACTTCGTCGCCGGGCACGTACGGACGCACCTCCTCGAACTCGACGCCGCGGCCCTTGAACACGCTCTCGGTGCCGCCCGAGAACAGGTCGTCGACCAGACGCCGGCTGCGGATCTCGAGCCGGCGGACCTTCTTCAGCAGATCCTGGGTCGCCATGGATCGCCGCCTACGGAACGCGCACCTGCTCCAGGATCCGGCGCGCGACCTCCTCGCCGTTGACGCCCTCGGCCTCGGCCTCGTAGGAGACCTGGATGCGGTGGCGGAGCACGTCGAGTGCGATGGCCTTGACGTCGTCGGGCAGCACGTAGGGCCGCGCCCGCAGCATGGCGAACGCCTGGGCGCCGCGCACCATGAACAGCGTCGCGCGCGGGCTGGCGCCGTAGGCGATCAGGTTCTCGAGCGGGAGCCCGAAGTCCTTCGGCCGCCGCGTCGCGCTCACGAGGTCGAGCACGTACTCCTGGATCTTGTCATCCACGTAGACGCCGGCGAGTGCCGCGCGCGCATCCATCACCTGCTCGTGGGTGGCCTGGGGCTTGAGCTCCGGCAGCGACCCGAGGCCGGCCCGGCGCAGGATCTCCTTCTCCTCGCCGCGCTCGGGGTAGTTCACGTGAACCTTGAGCATGAAGCGGTCGCTCTGGGCCTCCGGCAAGGGATACGTGCCTTCCTGCTCGACCGGGTTCTGGGTCGCCAGCACCAGGAACGGCTCTTCGAGCGGGTGCGTGTCGTCGCCGAGCGTGACCTGCTTCTCCTGCATCGCCTCGAGCAGCGCGCTTTGCACCTTGGCAGGCGCGCGGTTGATCTCGTCGGCGAGCACGATGTTCGAGAACACCGGCCCGCGCTTGGCGGTGAACGTGCCGTCCTTGGGATTGTAGACGAGCGTGCCGGTCAGGTCGGCGGGCAGCAGGTCGGGCGTGAACTGGATGCGCCGGAAGCGCAGCGACAAGGCGCGCGCCAGGCTCGAGACCGCGAGCGTCTTGGCGAGGCCGGGCAGGCCCTCGAGCAGTACGTGCCCGCCGGTCAGCAGGCCGATCAACAGCCGGTCGACCATGGCGCGCTGGCCGACGACGGCGCGGCCGACCTCGTCGCGCACGCGGATCATGGATTCACCGGCGCGCTCGACGCGCCGCGCGGCAGCCTGATCGACGGTCATGCCTTCCTTCCTGGAAGGGGTGGGACGGCCGTGTCCTGACCTCGGGGAATGCGTCGCGCGAGTCTGGCGGCGGCCCCGCCGAGCGTCAAGCGGCGGCGGAACTTGAGACGCGCGCGGTGCTCGACGCCGGGGCCGGGACCGCATGGGTCTCGACCCAGCCGGCGAGCACGGTACGGGCATCGGCAAGTTCGTGCGGAAAATCCAGTGTCTCGAGCCGGTCGAGCCGGTTGAGCCTGCGCACGATCTCCACCATCACGCTCGCCGCATCCGTGGGCGGCTCGCCGCCCCCCGGCCGCACCCCCAGCATCAGCTCGTGCACACGCAATCGCGCGAGCGGCTCCACCTCGAGGTCGCGCCGGTAACCGGCGATGGCGAGGGCGAACCAGCGCTCGGCCTCGGCGCGATCCCCCCGCGCGGCGGCGGACAGGGCTCTCCGGTGGCAGGCCTGGCCCGTGGCGAGGCGGGGCAGGCAGCGGGACGCGAGGTCGGCGAGATGGGCGAGCATGGGTGTGAGGTCCCGAGGCCAGGGGGCGTAGCGCGGTGCGAAGGGAGAGCCGAAAGCCCCAGTGCACGCCCGGTGCCAGCTACCGGCTCCTCACAACTCCGGGAAACTCGCGACCGGGGCGACCCCATGCCGCGGGAGCATTGCGGAACTCCCGCGCTTTCGTCTCAGCCTGCACGCACGCCGGCGCGCGTCACCGGCGTCCACGAGAACAGCGGGTAGCCGTCGGCCAGCTCGCGCACCTCCGCCGCGACCTCGCGCGCGAGCGCCTCGTCGGCGGGACGTTCCAGCACGCGCGCGATCCAGCCGCCGATCCTCTGCATCTCCGGTATCCCCATGCCGCGCGTGGTGAGCGCCGCGGTGCCGATGCGGATGCCGCTCGTCACCCACGGCTTCTGCGGGTCGCCCGGGACCGCGTTCTTGTTGACCGTGATGCCGACGCGGTGGAGCGCTTCCTCGGCGACCTTCCCGGTCAGGCCGGACGCGCCCGGACCCGACTGCGCAGCGTGCCCGGGCGTGCGGCGCAGGTCCATGAGCATCAAGTGGTTGTCGGTGCCACCTGAGACGAGGTCGAACCCCGCCGCGGTGAGTGTCCCCGCGAGCGCCTGCGCGTTCTCGATGATGCGCCGCGCGTAGTCGCGGAACTGGGGCGTGAGCGCCTCGCCGAAGCACGCCGCCTTGGCGGCGATGATGTGCATGAGCGGTCCGCCCTGGAGGCCCGGGAACACGCTCTTGTCCACCTTCTCCGCGAGGTCCGCGCGGCAGAGGATGACGCCGCCGCGCGGGCCGCGCAGCGTCTTGTGCGTGGTGGTCGTGACCACGGCCGCGTGCGGCACCGGGTCGGGATGGAGCTTCGCCGCCACCAGGCCGGCGATGTGCGCCATGTCCACGACGAGGGCCGCTCCCACCTCGTTCGCGATGGCGCCGAAGCGCGCGAAGTCGAGCACGCGCGGGTAGGCGCTGGCGCCGGCGACGATCAGTCGCGGCCGGTGCTCCTTCGCCAGGCGCTCGACCTCGTCGTAGTCGATGCGGCCGTCCTCGAGCCGCACGCCGTACTGGACCGCCTTCCACAGCTTGCCGCTCACCGACACCGGGTGGCCGTGCGTGAGGTGGCCGCCATGGGCGAGGCTCATGCCCAGCAGCGTGTCGCCGGCGTTGGAGACCGCGAGGTAGGCGGCCACGTTCGCGGACGCGCCCGAGTGGGCCTGGACGTTCGCGTGCGCCGCGCCGAACAGTTCCTTCAACCGATCCCGCGCCAGGTCCTCGGCGACGTCCACCCACTCGCAGCCGCCGTAGTAGCGCTTGCCGGGCAGGCCCTCGGCGTACTTGTTCGTGAGCACCGAGCCCGCGGCCTCGAGCACGGCATCGCTGACGTAGTTCTCGGAGGCGATCAGCTCGAGCTGCGTGCGCTGGCGCTCGAACTCGCCGTGGAGCGCGGCGGCGAGCTTCGGGTCCTGCTGCCGCAGTGCGGTCGCGCGCGGCTCGCTCATGTCGTCTCCGATCGATGGCGCTCGTGCGCCTCGTAGTCGCGGATCTTGTCCACGCGCCGCTCGTGGCGGCCACCTGCGAACGGCGTCGCGAGCCAGATGCCGAGCCAGCGCAGGGCGGCATCGAAGTCGGGGTTCGTACGGCCGCCGAGCGCGAGCACGTTCGAATCGTTGTCCTGGCGCGTGAGGCGCGCGGTCTCGTCGCTCGTCACCACCGAGGCGCGCACGCCCTCGACCTTGTTCGCGGCGATGCTGGCGCCGATCCCGGTCGCGCACACCACCACGCCGCGGTCGGCGGCGCCGGAGGCGACGCGCTCGCCCACCGGGATCGCGTAATCGGGGTAGTCGACGCTCTTCTCGGCCGAGTCGGTGCCGAGGTCCAGCACCTCGTGGCCCAGCCTCACCAGCTCCGCCTTCACGCGCTCCTTGAGCGCGAAGCCGGCGTGGTCGCTGCCGATCGCGACTCTCATCGGCTCAGGCCCGCGCCGGAGAAGCCGCCCGCGTCACCTTCGTGAGCCAGCCGTGGCGGTCGGGCACGTCGCCGTGGACGATGCCGAAGAACGCCTGCTGGATCGCCTTCGTCACCGGGCCGACCTCGCCCGCGCCGACGACGATGCGGTCCACCGACGTGATCGGCGTCACCTCCACCGCGGTGCCGGTGAAGAACACCTCGTCGGCCACGTAGAGGAGCTCGCGCGGCACCACCATCTCGCGCACGTGATAGCCCAGCTCGCGCGCCAGCTGCAGCACGCTCGCGCGGGTGATGCCGGCGAGGATGCTGTTGTGGAGCGGCGTCGTCACCAGCTCGCCCTTGAGGACGAGGAACAGGTTCTCCCCCGAGCCCTCGCTCACGTAGCCGTTCGTGTCGAGTGCGATCGCCTCGGCGTACCCGTCCTCGACGGCCTCGAGCTTCAGGAGCTGCGAGTTCAGGTAGTTGCCGCCCGCCTTCGCCATCGCCGGCAGCGTGTTCGGCGCCATGCGCGCCCAGGTGCCGATCTTCACCGCCACGCCCTTCGTCAGCGCGTCGTCGCCCAGGTACTTGCCCCACGGGTAGGCCGCGACCATGACCTCGATCGGGGTGCCGATCGGGTTCACGCCCACGTGCGCGTAGCCGCGCCAGACGAGCGGCCGGATGTAGCACTCCGCGAGCCGGTTCGTGGCCACGGTGTCGATGCACGCGCGCTCGATCTGCTCGGTCGAGAACGGCAGCTTCATGCGGTAGATCTTCGCCGAGTACGCGAGCCGCTCGATGTGCTCGCCGAGCCGGAAGATCGCCGGGCCCTGCTTGGTGTTGTAGCAGCGGATGCCCTCGAACACGCTCGAGCCGTAGTGCATGACGTGCGAGAGCACGTGGACCTTGGCGTCGTCCCAGGCCACGAATTGCCCGTTCATCCAGATCTTCTCGCTCTTGGTCATCGCCATGGGAGGCTCCTCGCGCTCGCGCGCGCGTTCACGACAACCGGCGCTCGCGGATCGCCTGGCGCACGGGCGACGCGATGCGCCGCGCGTGCCGGCGCAACCGCCGCCAGCACTCCTCATACGCCTCGAACGAGGCGCCGAACGGATCGAACACCGGCAGCTCGGGCTCGCCCGGCTCCGGCCACTCACTCAACAGGTGCACCTGGCCCCGCGGCACGCCCATGGACTCCACGGCCGCCCGGTGGGCCGAGCTCATGACGAAGACGAGGTCCGCGGACCGCGCCAGCTCCGGCGTCAGCGCGCGCGAGCGGTGGGCACCCAGGTCGCACCCGTCGGCGGCCGCGACCCGCACCGCACCCTCGCTCGCCGGCTGGCCCGCGGCTGCCGCGGTACCCGCCGAACCCAGCTCCACGAGATCCGCGTCGCTCCCGAGCTCGGCACGCAGCGCCGCGACCGCAAGCGGACTGCGACAGGTGTTGCCGGTGCACACGAAGAGGATGCGGAACGGTGGTGGCTGGGACGACATGTCCATCGAGGATAGGTGGCGGCTTTCGCGGGCGTCAACCGCGTTCGCGCGTGAGGTCATCGAAATCGCCGAGCCACGGCGTGACGTCGAGCGCGCCGCGGCGAAGGAGCTTCGGCCGGGGCCCGGAAACGTCGACCAAAGTAGAAGGAACACCCCCTTGACGGGGCCCACCATCGAGGACCAGGTCGAGCTGGTTGCCGAACGTGGCCACCACGTCCTCGGCCGTCTCCGCGGGCGGCTGGCCGCTCAGGTTGGCACTGCTCGAGATCATGGGACCGCCGATCCGCTGCAGCAGCGCGTGCGAGAGCACGTCGTTCGGGCAGCGGAGCGCGATCGTGCCGCCGGAGCCGCGCACGCGCATGGGCACGATCTCGGCGGCGACGAAGACGAGCGACAGCGGCCCCGGCCAGAAGCGGTCGATGAGCCGCTTGGCGATGCCGCTCACGGACAGCGCCAGGCCCAATGCCTGCGACGGATCGGGGATCAGGGAGATGTAAGCGTGCTGGGGCGAACGACGCTTGAGGCGCCCCACCATCTCCACCGCGGCGACGTCCAACAGCGAGCAGCCGAGCCCGTACACGGTGTCGGTGGGGAACGCGATCACGCCACCGCGCAGCACCGCTTCCGCCGCGGCGTCGAGCGCGCGGCGATCGGGCTTCGAGGAGTCGACCTTCAGGACCTGCACGCCGCTCCCCGGATCACTTCGCGAGCACGGCGCGCGCCATGCGCTCGGTGTGCTCCTCGAGCTGCTAGGCGAGCGCTGGATCGCCGAGCGCGAGGATGCACAGCGCGAGGAACGCGGCATTGCGCGCGCCCCAGGCGCCCACGCC
>DATLUU010000271.1:0-3875 GCA_035577885.1 Verrucomicrobiia bacterium | reverse complement strand
GGGATTCGGCGCGGCTGCCGGCGGCGTCGCCGCGAAGCTGGCCGTTCTCGAGCTTGTCGTCGTCCACGCGCACGAGGCGCGCGGTGAAGCGCTCGTTCGAGGGGGTCTCGTAGTCGACCTCGATCGTCCAGTATTCCTCGGCCACGAACGCCAGGATCTCGGTTTCGCGGTCGCAGATCAGCCGCAGCGCCACGCTCTGCACGCGCCCGGCCGCGAGCCCGTACTTGACCGTGCTCCACACGAATGGGCTCACCTTGTAGCCGATCAGGCGGTCGAGCACGCGGCGCGCCTGCTGCGCGTTCACCAGGTTCATGTCGAGGTCGCGCGGGTTCTTGAGCGCCTCGGTCACGGCGCGCTGCGTGATCTCGTTGAACGTGAGCCGGCGCACCGGGCGCTTGGTGCCCTTGAGCTGCGACGCCAGGTGCCAGGCGATGGCCTCGCCCTCGCGGTCGGGGTCGGGCGCCAGGTAGACGTTGCTCGAGTTCCGTGCCGCGACGCGGATGCGCGCCAGCACCGCCTGCTTGCCGTGGATGGGCTCGTACTGCGGCTCGAAGTCGTTGTCGACGTCGACGCCGAGCTTGCTCTTCGGCAGGTCCATGACGTGGCCGTTGGACGCCAGCACCATGAAGTCCTTGCCCAGGAACTTGTTCAGCGTCTTGGACTTGGTCGGGGACTCGACGACGACGAGGTTCTTGCCGCTCGCCTTGTCGCCGACGGCCTCGAGCTCGGCCTCGCTGACCACCGGCTCGGGCTTGGGAGCCGCGGCAGGTCGCCCGAAGCGACCCCGCCGGACCGGAGTCTTCGCCCCGGTGCCCGCCGGCTCGGCGGCGGGGGTGCCGTCCGGGTCCGGCGCCGCCTTCCGCGCGGCCGGGGCGCGCTTCGCGCGGGGCGCCTTCGCGGTTGCGGGCTCCGCCGACTTCTTCTTCGACTTCTTGTCTTCGGCGGGTGCCCCCGCCGTGCCCTCAGTGCGCGACTTCCTGGTCGCCATGCGGATAGTCCCCGGGGATCGTTCCGTCCTGTGGTTCGAGCGCCACGCGCGCCGCGACGTCGCGCGCGCGCGCCAGCTCGACCGGTCGCTCCTCGTAATTGGTGAGTGCCTCGAGCACGCGCTCCAGCTGGTGCGCGTCGAGCGCGCCGCTGGCGCGCAGGTCCAGGAGATAGCCCCACGCCTCGGTGGTGAGCACACCGCGCTCCTCGGCGGAGAGCACGCGCTGGATCTCCCGCGGGAGCGGCAGCGAGGCGGTCTCGACGGGCTCACGACCCGCGACAGCGCTGCTCGCGAGCCCGCGCAGGCCGAGCACCACCATCTGCACGTCGTCGGGCGTGACGTCCGCCTCCTCCAGTGCCTCGGCCAGCGTCTCCAATGCCATCTCGTCGCCGTCCAGGTACTCCTCGAGCTTGCGCGCGAGCAGGCGCAGGACGCGCGCGGCGCCGGCCTCGTCGTGCATGCTCAAGCTCCGGTCCCCACGCTCTCGTCCGCCGGCATGTGGCACTTCTTGTACTTCTTGCCACTGCCGCACGGGCACGGGTCGTTGCGGCCGACGCGCGGCATCGCGCGCACGGGCTGGGCCGCGGGCTTCTGCGCCGGGGCGCCGGCGGCCTGGCCGGCGCGCGCGGGCTGCTGCGGCTGCGGCGGGGCTTCGGCAGCGGCGCCACCACTCCCCCACGCCTCGACCTCGGCATGCTGCGCCACCATCTGGCGCGGCTGGCGCGGCGCCTCGGCGATCACCTGGCGCGCCGCGGCGGGCTGCACCTGCACGCGGAACAACCGCTGCACGAAGTCCTCGCGCACCTCGCCCATCATGGTCTCGAACAGCGTGAACGCCTCTTTCTTGTACTGCACCAGCGGGTCGCGCTGGCCGTACGCCTGGAGTCCGATGCCGCCCTTCAGGTAGTCCAGCTCGTGCAGGTGCTCGCGCCAGTGCTCGTCGAGCGTGAACAGGTAGAGGTGGCGCTCGAGCTCGCGCATGACCTCGGGGCCGAACTGCGCCTCCCGGGCGCGGTAGGCCTTCTCGGCGAACGCCACCGCCTTCTCGGCCACGGCGTCGCGCGTCTCGGCCTCGACGTCGGCGGGGCTGGCCGGCGACATGCACAGGTAGGAGAGCTCGTCGGCGAGACCGCGCAGGTTCCACTCCGCGCGGTGGAGCTTGTCTTCTACATAGCGCTCGCTGCGCTCGCTTGCCGCGTCCCGGAGGTCCTCCAGGACACGGGCGCTGATGTCCTCGCTCAGCAGCGCCTCGTCGCGCTGGCGGTAGACCTCCTCGCGCTGCTTGTTCATGACGTTGTCGTACTCGAGCAGGTGCTTGCGGATGTCGAAGTTGTGCGCCTCGACACGCTTCTGCGCCTTGCCGATCGCCGACGTCACCATGCCGTGCTCGATGACCTCGCCCTCCTCGACGCCCATGCGCACCATGAGGTTCGAGATCCGCTCGGCGCCGAACAGGCGCATGAGGTCGTCCTCGAGCGAGAGGAAGAACCGCGACGAGCCGGGGTCGCCCTGGCGGCCGGCACGGCCGCGCAGCTGCCGGTCGATGCGGCGCGACTCGTGCCGCTCGGTGCCGAGGATGTGGAGGCCGCCCAGGTCGGCGACGCCGGGCCCGAGCTTGATGTCGGTACCGCGGCCGGCCATGTTCGTGGCGATCGTCACCGCGCCGCGCTGGCCGGCGTTCGCCACGATCTCGGCTTCCTTCTGGTGGTACTTCGCGTTCAGCACGTTGTGCGGCACGCCACGGATCTTGAGGAAGCGCGACAAGAGCTCGCTCACCTCCACCGAGATCGTGCCCACGAGCACGGGCTGGCCGCGCTGGTGGCAATCGGCGATCTCGTCGATCGCCGCCTTGAACTTCTCGCGCTTGGTGCGGTAGACGACGTCGTTGTGGTCGGCGCGGCGGATCGGCTGGTTCGTGGGGATGACCGAGACCTCGAGCTTGTAGATCTCCCAGAACTCGCCGGCCTCCGTCTCGGCCGTGCCGGTCATGCCCGCGAGCTTCTTGTACATGCGGAAGAAGTTCTGGAGCGTGATCGTGGCCAGCGTCTGCGTCTCGCCCTCGACCTTGACCGACTCCTTGGCCTCGATCGCCTGGTGGAGGCCGTCCGAGTAGCGCCGGCCCGGCATCAACCGGCCGGTGAACTCGTCGACGATCACCACCTTGCCGTCCTGCACCACGTACTCCACGTCCTTGTCGAACAGCGAGTAGGCCTTGAGCAGCGCCTGGACGGCGTGGTTGCGGTTGTTCGCCACGCCATAGGCCTGGTAGAGCCGGTCGCGCTCGGTGATCTTCTGCTCGGGCGAGAGGTCGTCGCGGCCCTCGAGCTCGGAGAGCTGCGCCGTGAGGTCGGGCACGGTGAAGCGGTCCGGGTCCGTCGGCGACATCAGCCTGCGGGCTTCCTCCAGCAGGTCCGCGTTGCGCGACTTCTCGTCGATCGTGTACAGCGCGTCCTCGTCCAGCTCGTGCATGCGCTTGTCACGCAGGTACTCGAGCTCGACGCGACCGACGAGCTTCTTGAGCTCCGGCCGCTCCGAGAGCAGCTTGATGAAGCGCTTGTGCTTGGGCATGGCGCGCTGGACCTTGAGCAGCAGGATGCCGGCGTCCCACTCCTTCTCCTTGTCGGCGAGCAGCTTCTCGGCCTCGGTGAGCGCGGTCGTGGCCCACTGCTGCTGGGCGCGCACCACGCGCTCGACCAGCGGCTTCATCTCGTCGAACAGGTCGTCGCCCTTGTCCTCGACCGGTCCCGAGATGATGAGCGGCGTCCTCGCCTCGTCGATCAGCACCGAGTCCACCTCGTCCACGATCGCGTAGGCGAACCCGCGCTGCACCCGGTACTCGGGCCGCACCGCCATGTTGTCGCGCAGGTAGTCGAAGCCGAACTCGTTG
>DATLUU010000270.1:0-3049 GCA_035577885.1 Verrucomicrobiia bacterium | reverse complement strand
CCAGGCGGCGAGCATGAGCGCCACGCCGATGGCGCCGTTCCTGGGATCGTGCGCCAGCGACTGGAACACGATCCAGGCGCTGGCGGCGATGAACGCCAGTGTGGTCCAGGGGTGGAACGGTACCGTGGCGGTTGTCGGGGCCCCGGCGGCTGCGTCGTGGCGGCGCAACGCGAACACGCACGCCGCGGAGAGCCCGAAGAAGATCCAGTCCGCGGACACCACCGTGTCGAGTATGCGGCCGTACTCGCCGGTGAGCGCGATGACCGTGGCGGCCACGCCCTGGAGGACGACCGCGCGCACCGGGACGTGCGTGCGTGCGTTCACGCGCGCGATGCCGCTGAAGAACAGGCCGTCGGACGCCATCGCGTAGTAGACGCGCGGCGCGGTGAGCATGCTCTGGCTCAGGAACCCGAGCGTCGATGCCGCGACGCCCAACGCGAGCACGCGCGCGCCCGTCTCGCCGAACGCGGCACGCATGAGCGCCGCTGCCGGCGCGGGCGTCGTCGCGAGCCCCGCCGCGCCGAGCACGCGCAGGCAGGCGATGTTCACGGTGAGATAGAGGATCACCACGCCGACCACGCCCAGCACCATGCCGCGCGGCAGCGTGCGCGCCGGGTCCTTCACCTCGCCGCCCACGAACGCCGCGGTCTGCCATCCGCCGTAGGCGAAGAGCACAGGCACCATCGCGGAGCCGAAGCCGGTGGCCGGGGGCGCGGCCGTGGCCGGCGGCGCCGCGGAGTGGCTGCCGAGCGCGAACCCTGCGGCGACGATGGCGAGGATGGCGGCGATCTTGAGCACCATGAGCACGTTCTGGGTACCCGCGCCCGCGCGCACGCCGAGTGCGTTGACGAGCGTCAGCGCCGCGAGCACCAGCGCCGAGAGCACGCCCTCGGCGAGCGGCACGTGAGCCAGCTCGCGCAGGTAGCGCGCGAACGTCATCGCGGACGCCGCCATGCCGCCGGTCTGGATGAGCAGCAGGAGCGCCCACGCGTAGGCGAACGCGAGACCGGGATGGAACGCCTCGCGCAGGTAGGCGTACTGGCCGCCGGCTTCAGGGCGGCGCGCGCCCAGCTCGGCGTAGACGAACGCGCCCGCGAGCGCGATGGCGCCGCCCAGCGCCCAGGCGCCGAGCGCGCCTGCGCCGTTGCCCGCGCGCGCGGCGACCACGGACGGGTTGACGAAGATGCCCGAGCCGATGATGCCGCCCATCACGATCAGCGTGACGTCGGCGAGTCCGAGCTTGCGGTCGAGCGCGGGGGCTGCCATCCGCGGAGACTAGCCGGAAGCGCCGCGTTCGTCCCGCACGCTGGGCGGCGCGGCGATCGAGTCCGAGGAGATGCAGCGCGATCCCCACGGTGCGTCGGTGTCCGCGTGCTACCGTGTGCCAGCATGATGTCCGCCAGACCAAAGTCGACGGCACATGCTTCGTTGGGAAAGGGCCCCAACCTGACGTGGCCGCCCCGCCCGGCGATGGCCGCGCTCCTTGGCGGCACGCTGCTGCTGCTGATCGCGCCCCCCAACCACAACGCGTTCTGGGCCGTGAACGGGCTGCGCTCGATCGATTTTCGAGCGGAGCTCGCCGTACTGGCGGCGGCGCTTGCCAGCGGCGTGCTGGCGTGGCGCCCGCCCCGGGGCCGTCTCGCCATGTCCATCGCGTTGCCAGCTCTGGCGCTCACGCTCGCGATTCCGCTTTGTGAAGTCCTGCACCACCTGGGCGACACCTTCTCGCGTTGGGGCGCAATCGCGAAATGGGTGCACGCAACGGGTCCGCAGCCGTTCCTCGAGCGCGCTCGACAGCTCCACGCGCAGCCGGTGGACGCGGCGCTGTGGCTGCTCGTGGTGGGCGCCGTGACGCCGTCGGATGTGTCGCCGGCGGCGGGCATCGGATTCGTGTCGGCCCTGCTCGGCGTGGTCTACCTGGCGGGGGCCTGGCGCATAGCACGGATCCTCGATGCGGGTCGCGGGCTCGCATGGGGATTGTGGCTCGCCATGATCATGAATGGTGGGCTGCTGGCGTTCGCAAGCTATGCCGAGTCGGCCCCCGTGATGCTGGCGACGAGCGTCTGGTTCTGGGCTGCACTCCTGGTCCCTCTCGATTCCGTGCCACGTGCGACTGCGACGGTCGGGACGTGGGTGCTCGCAGCATTGGCGCACCGCACGGGGCTCGCCCTGCTCGTGCCCCTCGCGCTGCGGCTCGTCGGCCCCGAGCAAGTCGGCGACGTCCCGGGCTTGCGGCGCGCCACCGCGGTGGCCGCCGCCGTCGCCGCCATTGGCGTGACCGTCGTGAATGCGCGTTTCGGCGCCGGGCAGCTGGGGAGCGACCTGCGCGAGCTGCTCCAGGGACCTGCGCAGGGGGCCTGGGCGTCGCTTCCAAGCGACGTCCCGAACCTGCTGATACTGATCGCACCGCTCGCCCTCCTCGCACCCGCACTTGCCGGCGGCGGGCTCCGCCGGGTGGCCGCCGATGCGCGCTCACTGCCGCTCGTGCTCGCCGGGCTCCTCTACCTCCCGCTCATGTTCCCGCTTCCGGTGGCAGGCAGCGGGCTCGGCTATCACCGGGATTGGGACCTGGCGTTGCCCTTGGGTCTCGCGCTCACCCTGCTCAGCGCGCGCGCTCTCGCAGAGCTGCCGGCTGCCCGACTGCGCGGGGCGCAGGTCGCGACCGTGCCCCTCCTGGTCCTGATCGCCGGCGGGTGGCTCGCCGTGAACCGGGATCCCGCTGCATCCCTCGCCCGCGTCGAGGCTCTCGTGAACAGCGCGCCGCGGATAGGCCCGATGCAGCGCTCGAGCGCGCTGCTCTATCTCGGGGACTACTCCCTGGCCATGGGCAGGCCCGCGGAAGCGGCGCGACGTCTCGAGGAGAGCTGGCGGCTCGTGGCGTCACCCGCGCGCGGACTGCACACGGTGCTGGCGTGGGTGCAGGCGGGCGAGCCCGACTCCGCCGAGCGCGTCCTGCGTGTGCTGCGAGCGGACGCAGGGCTTCCGCCGCACGCCATGGCCGACGCCGACTCGCTGGAGGCTGCCATCCAGCGACTGCGTCCAATGCCTG
>DATLUU010000269.1:0-4755 GCA_035577885.1 Verrucomicrobiia bacterium | reverse complement strand
TCGACGAGTTGAATGCGCTCCCCGGCGCCGCGGGCTGGTTCACGGAGACGTACGCGATGCGCTCGCGCTACCTCAAGCCCGAGAACGCCGCCCGTGCCGAGGCCATCCGCGCGCGCATCGCGGCGCTGGCGCTGGAGCCGGCGCTCGAGGCGGTCGCGCTCACGTCGCTGATCGAGGCGTGCGACCGCGTGGACTCCACGGTGGGGCTGCAGATGGCGTTTCTCAAGAGCTGGGCACCACGGGCGAGCCAGCCACTGCGGCTGCGGCTGCCCGAGCTGCTGGACGGCGAGGGCTCGGCATCGTGCCTCGATGCCCGCGAGGCGGTGGAGCGCCACGAGGCCGACGTCGCCTATCTCGACCCGCCGTACAACCAGCACAGCTACCTCGGGAACTACCACGTCTGGGAGACACTCGCGCGAGGCGATGAGCCCGAGGTCTATGGGATCGCGTGCAAGCGCGCCGACGTGCGCGAACGGGGCAGCGCGTTCAACCGGCGCGGCACCATGGAGACCGCGTTCGCCGACGTGCTCGCGCGAGTGCGCGCGAAGCGGATCGTGGTCTCGTTCAACGACGAGGGCTACCTGACGCTGCCGCGGCTGCGCGAGCTGCTCGCCACGCGGGGCGAGGTGCGCGAGATCGCGGTGGCACACCCGCGCTACATCGGGCACAAGCTCGGCGTCTACAACCTGCGGGGCGAGAAGGTGGGCACGCCGGGGCCGGCGAGGAACCGCGAGCACCTGTTCGTGGTGGAGTGCGGGGCGGCGGGCTCGAGGCGCGCGCGCGAGCGATCGAGGCACCGGGCGGCCGCGGGCTGAACTCCGATGAATGCTCCACGGGACGGCGCGTGATCTCCTGGTGGGTGGCGCTGCGCGCGTTCTTCTGGTCGGCGCTGTTCGTGGGAATCGTGGCGGTCTACATCCCGACGAGGTACTTCGCGTTGGCGCCGAGCCGGGCGTGGGACGCAACACCGGCCGGCATCGTGGGACTGCTGGGCATCGGCGCCGGCACACTCGTCATGATCGCGTGCGTCACGGAGTTCGCGACCCGCGGCCGCGGCACACCGGCGCCCATGGATCCGCCGCGCCAGCTCGTCGTGCGTGGGCCCTATCGGTTCGTGCGCAATCCGATGTACCTGGGCATGGTGCTGGTGCTGCTCGGCGAGTTGTCGCTCGCGTTCTCGCTCGGCTTTGCCGGCTACATCGCGGGCTGGTTCGCGTGCATCCACCTGCTCGTGGTCCTCTACGAGGAGCCGACGCTCCGGCGGAAGTTCGGAGCGGAATACGAGCGCTACACGAAGGAGGTCGGACGCTGGCTGCCCTCGCTACGCCGGAAGGACGGCGGCCGGTGAGCCACGGCCCAGCGCCTCCGCGCCGAGGCCAGAGCGGCCGGTCACCCGAGGGCGCCGGCCGCTCCGAGCTCGATCTCGGTGAGGCTACCGGCTACGAACACCCCATCGAGCTGCCGCAGTTCAGGCACTTGTAACAGGTGCCGTTGCGGACGGTGATGTGGCCGCAGTTGTCGCAGGCCGGCGCGTCGCCCAGGAGCTTCTTGTTCTGCACCGTGGCGCTCGCCATGCCGGTATCGTCGGGATCGGCGATGCGCGTCGCCGTGGAGCTCACCGCCTGCGGCGTCGCCTTGGCCGCCGTGTTGCCGGCTGCGGGCGTGCCGCCGCGATGCTCCTTCCCGACGGGCACGTCGGTCGCATGCGGCCGGCGCACCAGCTGGCCCTGCGGGGCCTCGTCGATGACGTGCGCGAGATCGGTGCGGTTCAGGTACTCGTAGCCGAGCACGCGGAACACGTAGTCGATCACGCTCGTCGCCACCTTGATGTTCTCGTGGCCCTCGACGCGGCCGTGCGGCTCGAAGCGCGTGAAGCAGAACTGGTCGACCAGGTCCTCGAGCGGCACGCCGTACTGGAGGCCCATGCTCACGGCGATGGCGAAGCAGTTCATCATGCTCCGGAACGCCGCGCCCTCCTTGTGCATGTCGATGAAGATCTCGCCCAGCCCGCCGTCCTCGTACTCGCCGGTGCGCAGGAACACCTTGTGCCCGGCGATGCGCGCTTCCTGCGTGAAGCCGTGCCGGCGGCGCGGCAGCCGGCGGCGGTGGAGCTTGGTCGGCGCCACGCCCTCGGCGGCTGGCTCCTCGGTCTTCTTCTTCGTGGCCGTGGCGAGCGGCTGCGACAGCTTGCAGCCGTCGCGGTAGAGCGCCACCGCCTTCAAGCCCAGCTTCCACGACTCGCGGTAGATCTTCTCCACGTCCTCGACCGTGGACTCGTTCGGCAGGTTCACGGTCTTGCTGATGGCGCCGGAGATGAACGGCTGCACCGCGCCCATCATGCGCACGTGGCCCATCGGCTTGATGAACCGCGTGCCGCGGGCGCCGCAGCGGTTGGCGCAGTCGAACACCGGCAGGTGCTCGGCCTTGAGGCCCGGCGCACCCTCCACCGTCTGCGTGCCGCACACGAACAGGTTGGCCTCCTCGATCTGGTGATCGGTGAATCCCAGGAACGGGAGGATGTTGAAGCCGGGCTTCTCGCGCTCGGCCATGCTCACGCCGAGCCGGGTGAGCAGGTCGTCCGAGAGCATGCCGCGGCCGAACGCCTGGCGGATGTCGAGCACGTTCGGGATCGACTTCTCGATGGCGGAGAGCTCGGCGTCGGTGAAGCCCTTCAGGTGGAGCGAGGAGTCGTTGATGTGCGGCGCGCCCTGCAGCGTGCCATGGCCGACCGCATAGCTGATGATGCGGTCGATCTCCTGCTCGTCGTAGCCCAGGCGGTGGAGCGCCTTCGGCACCGACTGGTTCACGATCTTGAAGTAGCCGCCGCCGGCGAGCTTCTTGAACTTGACCAGCGCGAAGTCGGGCTCGACGCCGGTGGTGTCGCAGTCCATCAGGAGACCGATGGTGCCCGTGGGCGCGAGCACGGTGGCCTGCGAGTTCCGATAGCCGTGCAGGCCGCCGAACGCCACCGCGCGATCCCACGCCTCGATCGCCGCCGTGCGCATGTCGCGGGGCGCCAGCGCCGGGTCGACGGCGCGCGCGGCCTCGCGGTGGAGCCGCATCACGCCGAGCATGCTGTCGCGGTTCTTCTCGAAACCGTTGAACGCGCCCTTGCTCGCCGCCATCTCCGCCGAGAGCGCGTACGCCTCGCCGGTCATGATCGCGGTGATGCACGCCGCGTAGGAGCGCGCGGCGTCGCTGTCGTAGGGCAGGCCCTCGACCATGAGCAGCGTGCCCAGGTTAGCGTAGCCCAGCCCCAGCGGCCGGTAGTCTTCCGAGTTCCGCGCGATGCGCTCGGTGGGATACGAGGCGAACGAGACCAGGATCTCCTGCGCGAGGAAGAACACGCGGTTCGCGTGCCGGTAGCCCTCGATGTCGAACGACCCATCGTCGCGCCGGAACTTCATCAGGTTCACCGACGCGAGGTTGCAGGCGGTGTCGTCGAGGAAGACGAACTCCGAGCAGTTGTGGACCACGATGCCGTTGGCCACGAAGTGGCTCGTGACCGGCTCGGTGAGGTCGTAGACGTCCTCTTCGCCGAGGGGGTCGACCGAGGCGACCTCGTCGAACAGGTCGTCGAGATAGCTGTACGTGGTCTCGTTGAGCGCCATCAGAGCCGCGCTCTTCGGGCACTCGGGGTCGAACCCGATCTCGCGCTCGAACAGGAGCCGTGAGGTGCGGCTGATGCGGAGCGAGTGCATCTCCTGAACGGCGTACTCCTTCATCCCACCCTTGCCATCTGGAAGCAGGGACGAGGTCTCGCCGCCACGACGGTTCGTATAGAGCTTCGCCTTGATGCCGAAGCCAAGCAGCAGGACCTGCACCTGCTTCAGCAGCTCGAGCGAGCACGAGTCGAGCGAGACGTACTGGCTCTTGTCGCCGTAGTCGGCGACCGTGCCGTCCGCCGTGAAGAGGCCACGCAGCATCGCTGCCAGCGACCCACGGTCCAGTTCGCTGACCGCGGGCGTGAACGCCTTGCCCGCGCTTCCCTGATCGAGAACGGCGAACTCTTTGAAGAGGTCGACGACCGGCTGCGAGGAGAACGCGAGCCGGCTACCGCTGCTGCCGCCGTTCCTTGCACTCACGGTCACGTCGTCGGGACGGCCCCCGATGCCCTTCGCGCGCAGCATCTGCTTCTGGGCGTTCATCTCGCCCGCGATGCCCTCGAGGACGCCGATCTCCTCCGCGGCCATGGTGAGAATGACGGACTCTTGTGTGCGGGTGCCGTGCGCTCCGCGGGCCAGGCAGCCGTCACCCACGGCCACGCCGATCGCCATCGCCAGCCGCTGGTTGAGCGCCCGGCGACCAAAGCCCGCCCCGAGCAGCCCGAGCCGGTCACCGACCGTTAGCTCTCTCACCGCCACATCGCCGCGGTCGGCGGTCCAAACTTTGTGGTCGCCGGTGATGCGGACCTCGTAGCCGGACTTGGTGCGCAGGCGGAATACCGGCTTCCGCCCGGTCGGGAAGATCTTCTCGACCCAGTGTGGCTGGCCGTCGGCGCCGATGACGCGGGCCGTCTTGCCGACCAGGCCGTCGATCCGCCGCCACCCCTCCGACGTCGCCACCAGCGTGTCGCCGGTCACGCACGGATTCGTCGCGTTGATCCGGTCGGTGGCCTTGCAGGTGTGCCACTTCTGGATCGTGTCGTCGTACTGCACGCCGGGATCGGCGCAGGCCCAGGCGGCGTCGGCGATGTCGCGCCAGAGCTTGCGCGCCTGGTACGTCTCGTACACGGCGCCGGTCGTGCGCAGCCGC
>DATLUU010000268.1:0-2994 GCA_035577885.1 Verrucomicrobiia bacterium | reverse complement strand
CGCCGAGCGGCGCGCGACGGGCGAATGGGAGCCGCGAGGGCTCCCGGCTCGTCAGCCCTGGGGAGGTGCGCGCGGCGCCGCGGCGTGCGCGGCGCGGACGATCGGCTCGAGCGCCTCGGCGGCGGGCGTGAACTCGCGCTCGCACTCGACCGGCGTCACCTGCGCGATCGCATCGCTCGCGAACGGCGCCGCGTGCAGGCCGGCGCACACGCAATGGTCCGCGCGTCCGCCGCGATCCGCGGCGCAGCCCTGCTCGGAGAGGTGGTGCCGGGCATCGGCCACGCCTCCGGCGGTGAACGCCGCGAGCAGCAGCAGCGCGGCGAGCGAGCGGCCGGACCGGAACAGCGTGCGCACGAGTCGCATGGGAGTGTCAGCCTGCGATGCGGCGCGGCGCGGGGTCAAGCGGGTGGATCCCGCCGCCTCGATCCGTGCCCCGACCGCGGTATCGGCTGGCGCGCGATGACCCTCCCCGTCAAGGCTTGGTCTGGTCCAGCGCCGCGCGCAGGCCGCGCGCGAGCGCCTCCGCGGGCCCCACGCCCCAGTAGTGCAGGAACACGATGCGCGGCGACTCGCCCGACATGTGCTGGTGGATGGCGACGACGTGGATGTCGCCGCGGTGGAGCGCCTTGAGCACCGGCTGCAGCTCCGTCTCGAGCATGGCGAAGTCGCCGTCGACGACGGCCTGCCCGCTGGTGCCGGAGAACGCCGCCCAGGTGTTGACGCCCATCGTGGAGCCGATCGCGTGGCCGTGCATGCCCGTCGTGCGCCCGATCGTCACCTTGTAGACGCCGCCTGCCAGCTCGCCGCGGTGCCCGAGCACGGTGGCGATCGCGTCCCCGTCGAGCTGCGTGCGCGCCGGGTCCACGTCCGCGGTGGGGATCGGGGCGCCCGGCGATTTCAGGCCGGCGAACACCTTGCCCACCGCGCCGGCCAGCGTGTCGATCAGCCCCGTGCCGCCGATGTGCATGAACATCACGCGCGGCGTCTCGCCGAGGAAGTGGTTGTGGAGCGCGGTGACCTCGAGACCGTTGTCCAGCGCCACGCCCATCACGGGATCGACCTGGTCCTCGGTGAGCACCACGTCGCCCATCACCATGACGCCGGCGCCGGCCGGCGTGAATGCCGCCCACGAGGTCAGCCCCGAGGGCGGGGTGAGCTTCACGCCCCCGACGGCCACGGTGAGATCGTTACGCGGCACCGAGACCTTGAACACGCCTTCGGCGGCGTTCATCCGCCCCTTCGCGCCGGTGAGCCGCTCGATCTTCGCGGTGTCGAGCGTGGCGGCGTGGGCGTGCGTCGGGGCGGCCAGCAACCATGCCGCCAAGAGGAGCGTGGCACTCATGGGAGACCTCGCATCGGCCTGTTCTCACGGCCATCCGCCGGCGACACGCCGGTCTGCGGCCGGGATCCGACCCGAGTCTACAGCCGCTCGACGAACTCGCCGGTGCGGGTGTCCACTTTCACGCGGTCGCCTTCCTCGATGTACGGCGGCACCTTGATCTCGAGGCCGGTCTCGAGGATCGCCGGCTTCGACGTGTTCTGCACCGCGGCGCCCTTGATGTTGGGCGTGGTCTCCTTGACCGCCAGCTCCACGAACATCGGCGGGTCGATGCCCACGACGCGGCCCTCGAAGTACTCGGCCGTGATCGTCATGCCCTCGGTCAAGTAGCCGGCGTTCTCGCCCAGCACCTCCGACGACAGCTCGATCATCTCGTAGCTCTCGGTGTTCATGAAGTGGTACGCGTCGCCCGCCTTGTAGCTGAACTGGAGCTTGTGCTCCTCGAGTATGGCGCGCTCGAGCTTGTCGTCGGTGCTGAAGCGCACTTCCTGGTTGGACCCGCTCTCGATGTTCACGAGCTTGGCCTGCACGAACCCGCGCAGGTTCCCGGGCGTGCGGTGCATCACCGTGGCGACGCGGTGCGGCTTGCCGTTGTAGAGCACGAGCATGCCGACCTTGAGCTGGGTGGCTGAAAGCAAGACGGACTCCTGGAGTTTCGGAAATGCGCTGGAGGCGCGGGCGGGGGCTGCCGATAGTCTCCCCACGGCGAATGCGGCGAGGGATTCTGCCCGAGGGCGGGGGCCCCGTCCAATTGTCGCGCGCCCATCCCCCCATGTTCCCGTTCACGGCGGTGCCGTGGAGGTTCGTCATGTTCCGCCGAGCGATCGCGCTGCTGCTCCTCGCGTGCATGGTCGCGAACGCGGTCCCCGCGTTCGCCGCCGAGACGCCGCCGGGGCCCGTGGCGCCCGAAGTGCTGGCCGCGGGCAGCGTCGAGATCTCCCGCAACAGCGCCGAGAACCCGATGGCGGAGATCACGCGCTCGATGATGTGGGGTGCGCTCGCCGGACTCCTGGTCGGCGGGGCGATCGAGTTGGCGGCGAAGGATGCCAGCGGCGAGCCGATCCGCTGGGGGATCGTGGTCGGCACCGGCGCGGGCCTCGCCTCGGGGATCTATTTCGTCTCGCACCGGCCGCAGCCGACCTCGCTGCTGGAGCTGCGGGGCGCCAGGCTCACGCCGGGTCCCACCGCGCTCGGCGCCATCGAGCCCGTGGGCGGCGGCGCGCGCGCGCGGCTGATCGGGGTGCGGTTCTGATCTGAGACCCGAACCCTGGCCACGATGCGCGGCGCGTCCGAGCGCGCGCTGCTGATCGGCGGCCACATGGGCGGGCGTGCGTCGACTTCGTGGGCGTTCGCGCACGCGAAGCGCGGCCTTATCCGCGATTTGACTTGACCGCACTTCCCGATGGCAGGAGTCGCTCGAGTGAAGTGCGGCTCGCGGCTGCGCGTGTGAATTCCGTGCGCGGGCGTGCACGAGATGACGGGGCGCGCGTCATCGGAAATGAGTCCCGCGATGCGTTCACGCCGCGTGCGGGCAGCAGCGGAACCCGAATTCGCGCGCAGTAGAATCGCTGCGTCGGCCCTCGACCACCTGCCCCCGTCGAAGGTGACGCCGTGAACCGCTTCTCGCTGACGCACCTGAGCAACGAGGTTCTTCG
>DATLUU010000267.1:0-5856 GCA_035577885.1 Verrucomicrobiia bacterium | reverse complement strand
CCGTGGGTTCGGAGATGTGCGACATGCCCGCTTTCGGGAAGCGGAGCGCGGCCCGCGGACCCATGCTTCCATGGGTGCCCGGCGCGGGGCCGATGCTCCGCTCGTGAAAGGTTTCACAAAGTGGCTCGGGAAGAAGGCCGCGGGCGCGTCGCGCCCGCGGCCCTCCGTGCTAGCTCGCGTCCTCGCCGTTCTCCTCCGCGGCACCGCCCTCGGCATCGCCTGCGGCCGCCGGCACCCCGGCGCCGCCCGCGGAGTCGCCGGATGTGGAGTCGCCGGACGCGGCTTCGTCGTCCTCCGAGACCACGCGCGTGACGCCGCCCACGGTGTCGGGCAGCAGCTCCACCGTGCCCTCGGCCGTCGGCGACGGCGCCAGGTTCACGAGCCGCACGCCCTGCGTGTTGCGGCCGATGACGCTGATGCCCTTCACCGGCATGCGGATCATCTGTCCCTGCTTGGTGATGATCATCAGCTCGTCGCCGTCCACGACCTCCTTCACCGCGACGACGTTGCCGTTCCGCTCCGTGGTCTTGATGGTGATGATGCCCTTGCCGCCGCGGTGCGAGACGCGGTACTCCGAGATCTCGCTGCGCTTGCCGTAGCCGTTCTCGGTCACGGCGAGCAGCGTCGCCTGGCGCTTGACGCTCACCATGCTCACCACCTCGTCGGTGTCGTCGTCCAGCGTCACCGCCTTCACGCCGTAGGCGGTGCGGCCCATGGAGCGCACCTCGTCCTCGTGGAAGCGGATCGCGAGGCCCTTCTTCTTCGCCAGGATCATGTCCTGCGTGCCGTCGGTGATGACGGCCTCGATCAGGGCGTCGCCCTCCTCGAGCAACACGGCGTTGATACCGGCCTTGCGCACGTTCCCGTAGAGCGACAGCTTGCTCTTCTTGATCAGGCCCTTCTTCGTCGCGCACACCAGGTAGTGGTCGTCGTCGAACGATTTCACCGCCACCACCGCCTGTACGCGCTCGTCGCGCGCCATGCCCTCGAGGTGGTTCACGAGCGGCCGGCCCTTCGCCATGCGCCCCGCCTGCTCGATCTCGTGCACCTTGAGCCAGTAGCAGCGGCCCTTGTCGGTGAGGAACAGCAGGTAGGCGTGCGTGTTGGCGATGAACAGCTGCTCGATGTAGTCGTCCTCCTTCGTGCGCGCGCCGATCACGCCCTTGCCGCCGCGGCGCTGCGCCCGATACGCCGAGATCTCCTGGCGCTTGATGTAGCCGGCGTGCGAGATCGTGATCACCATGTCCTTCTGCTCGATGGTGTCCTCGTAGTCGATCTCGCCCTCCTCGGCCACGATCATCGTGCGGCGGTCGTCGCCGTACTTGTCGCGCAGGCGCTTGACCTCGTCCTGGATGATCCCGAGCATCTTCTTCTCGCTCGCGAGGATCGACTTGAGCTGCTCGATCAGCTGGATGACCTCGAGGTACTCGGCCTGGATCTTGTCGCGCTCGAGGCCGGTCAGGCGCTGGAGCCGCATCTCGAGGATGGCGCTCGCCTGCACCTCCGAGAGCTTGAACTGCTTCATCAGGCCCTCGCGCGCGGTCTCCGGGTCCTTCGACTTGCGGATGAGCGCGATCACCTCGTCGAGGTGGTCGAGCGCGATCTTCAGGCCCTCGAGGATGTGGGCGCGCTTTTCCGCCTCGGCGAGGTCGAACTCGGTGCGCCGGCGCACCACCTCGCGGCGGTGGCGGATGTACTCGTCCAGGAGCCCGCGCAGCGTCAGCACCTTCGGCCGGTTCTCCACGAGCGCGAGCATGATGGCGCCGAACGTGGTCTGGAGCGGCGTGTGCACGAACAGGTTGTTGAGGACGACCTTCGGATTCGCGTCCTTCTTCAGCTCGACCACGATGCGCATGCCGTCGCGGTCGGACTCGTCGCGCAGGTCGGAGATGCCGGCGATCTTCCCCTCGCGCACCATCTCCGCGATCTTCTCGAGCAGGCTGGTCTTGTTGACCTGGAACGGGATCTCGGTGACGACCAGGCTCATGCGGCCGCCCTTGCCCTCCTCGACCTGCACCTTGGCGCGCATCTTCATGCTGCCGCGCCCGTTCAGGTAGCAGTCGCGGATGCCCTGCGTGCCGTAGATGATGCCGGCGGTCGGAAAGTCGGGGCCCTTGACGATCTTCAGCAGCTCCTCGGGCGCTGTCTCCGGCTTGTCGATCAGCATCACGATCGCGTCGCAGATCTCGCGCAGGTTGTGCGGCGGTACTTCCGTGGCCATGCCCACGGCGATGCCGGAGCAGCCGTTCACGAGCAGGTTCGGCACCACGCCGGGCAGCACCACCGGCTCCTCGCGCGTCTCGTCGTAGTTGGGGCGGAAGTCGACCGTGTTCTTCTCGAGGTCCGCCAGCATCTCCATGGCGAGCGCGGTGAGCCGTGCCTCCGTGTAGCGCATGGCCGCGGGCGCGTCGCCGTCGATGGAGCCGAAGTTCCCCTGCCCGTCCACGAGCGGGTAGCGCATCACCCAGTCCTGCGCCAGTCGCACGAGCGTCGGGTAGACGACGCCCTCACCGTGCGGGTGGTAGTTGCCCGAGGTGTCGCCGGCGATCTTCGCGCACTTTCGGTAACCGCGGCCCGGCGCCAGGTTCAGGTCGTTCATCGCGACCAGGATCCGGCGCTGCGAGGGCTTCAACCCGTCGCGCACGTCCGGGAGCGCGCGGGAGACGATCACCGACATCGAATAGTTGAGGTAGCTGGTCTTCATCTCCTCTTCGATGTGGAGATCCACGATCTTCGATCGGTCGTTCAACGCCATTTCGTCTTCCTCATGCTCGCCGCGACGCCACAGCCGGCCCGCATCCTGCGGACCCGCCGGCGCGCGAAGCCGTCACGGTTTGGGGTTGCTGCGCCAGCGCCACTCGACCTGCGCGCTCATGCAGTGCGTGGCGCGGTCGGGGCTGGGCTGGGTGTCCACGAAGTAGTGCCGGTAGAGAAGCGACGCACCGAACGCGTGCGCGTGCCTCGTCTGCCACAGGCCGGTGAGCCCGACCATCGCCGAGATGCCGCTCACCGCGTCGTTCACCTGGCCGCGCTCGTCGCGCTCCTGGCGGGCGTAGCCGAAGCCGCCGGTGCCCTGCCAGCGCAGCTGGCCGTTCTCGCGCAGCGTGGTCTCCGCGCGCCACTCGATGCCGTACGACCAGCGGTGCGTCGTCGCCACGTCGCCGAGCGGCTCGCCGGTGTTGGGGTCGTGGAGCGTCGACACCTCGGTGCCCATGTCCTGGGCGAAGATCGAGCCGCCGAACGACCACCGCGGCGCGAACGGCCACTGGGCAGCGAGGGTCCCCGCGGCGCCGCCGGTGCCGGGCTCGCCGTTCACGCCCATCGTCCAGCCGGCGCCGACCACGAGCTCGGGTGGCAGCATCGACGGCAGCGCCCGGGCGGGTCCGGCGGTGAACGCGGCGAGCGCGCAGGCGGGGACGAGGAGCCACGCGCGCCGGGCCGGCGAAGGCACCTGCATCAGATGTCCAGGTTCTTCACGGCGAGCGCGTTCTCCTCGATGAACTGCCGCCGCGGCTCCACCTGCTCGCCCATGAGGATGGTGAAGATGCGGTCGGCCTCGACCGCGTCCTCCATGGTCACGCGCACGAGCGTGCGCGTCTCCGGGTTCATCGTGGTGCGCCAGAGCTGGTCCGGGTTCATCTCGCCCAGGCCCTTGTAGCGCTGCACCTGCACGTTCTTCTTGCCGATGCGGGCGATCGCCTCCTCGCGCTCCTTGTCGTCGAAGCAGTAGATCTCGTCCTTGCCCGACTTGACCAGGAACAGCGGCGGCTGGGCGATGTAGATGTGCCCCGCCTCGACCAGCGCGCGGAACTCGCGGAACAGGAACGTCAGGAGCAGCGTGCGGATGTGCGCGCCGTCGACGTCGGCATCGGCCATGAGGATCAGGCGGTGGTAGCGCAGCTTGGTGATGTCGAACTCTTCCTTCACCCCGGCGCCGAGCGCGGTGATGATGCTGCGGATCTCCTCGTTGGCGAGGATCTTGTCGATGCGAGCCTTCTCCACGTTCAGGATCTTGCCGCGGATCGGCAGGATGGCCTGGAAGCGACGGTCGCGGCCCTGCTTCGCCGAGCCGCCGGCCGAGTCGCCCTCGACGATGTAGAGCTCGCACTCCTCGGGGTTGTCCCAGGCGCAGTCGGCGAGCTTCCCGGGCAGCGAGCCGCCGTCGAGGATGGTCTTCCGCCGCGCCAGGTCGCGCGCCTTGCGCGCCGCCTCGCGGGCGCGCGCCGCGGCGATCATCTTCTCCACGATCTTGCGCGCGACCGATGGGTTCTCCTCGAAGTACTCGCGCAGCCCCTCGCCCACCACGCCCTCGACCGCACCCTTGATCTCGCTGTTGCCGAGCTTGGTCTTGGTCTGGCCCTCGAACTGCGGGTTCTGCATCTTGATCGAGATCACCGCGACCAGGCCCTCGCGCACGTCCTCGCCGCCGATCTCGGCGTTGAGCTTCTTGGTGTGGCCTTCGCGGTTCGCGTAGTTGACGAGCGTGCGCGTCAGCGCCGAGCGGAAGCCGCCGACGTGCGTGCCGCCCTCGATGGTGTTGATGTTGTTCACGAACGACAGCAGCGTCTCTCCGTAGGTGTCGTTGTACTGGAGCGCCACCTCGACCGCGACGTTGTCGCGCTCGCGCGAGAACACCACCGGCTTCGCGTGCAGCGTCTCCTTGTTCGTGTTCAGGAACTTCACGAACTCGGTGATGCCACCCTTGGCGAAGTAGTCGACGGACTTGCCCGTCCGCTCGTCCTTGAGGTGGATCGTGAGCCCGCTGTTCAGGTACGCCAGCTCGCGCAGCCGCGAGGCGATGGTGTCCCAGTGCCATTCCGTGGTTTCGAAGATCTCCGGGTCGGGCTTGAAGCGCACGATCGTGCCGCTGCCCTGCGCCTTCTTGTCGGCGGGCCTCGTCTGCATCGGCGCCGTGGGCACGCCGCGCACGTAGTCCTGCGTGTAGAGCTTCCCGTCGCGCAGGACCTCGACCGCGCAGGTCTCGGCGAGCGCGTTCACGCACGACACGCCCACACCGTGCAGGCCGCCCGACACCTTGTACGAGGAGTTGTCGAACTTGCCGCCCGCGTGCAGCGTGGTCATCACCACTTCGAGCGCCGGCTTGCCGGTGCCGGCGTGCACATCCACCGGGATGCCGCGGCCGTTGTCCTTCACCGACAAACTGCCGTCCGTGAGCAAGGTCACGGTGATGTCGTCGCAGAACCCGGCGAGGGCCTCGTCGACCGCGTTGTCCACGACCTCCCAGATCAGGTGGTGCAGGCCACGCACGCTGATGTCGCCGATGTACATGGCCGGGCGCTTGCGCACCGCCTCGAGTCCCTCGAGCACGGTGATGCTGGTGGCGTCGTAGTGGTGTCCCTTGGGCTCCGCCGTCAAAGTCACTTCTCCTTCCTTCTTGCTCACCGCAGGCTCCTTCCGCGGGCGGGTACCAGGCGCACGTCCTGCACGATCTCGGCGCCCAGGTGCCGATTCAGGTTGCGCACCAGCTCGCGTTTCAGGAACCCGAGCTCGTGCATCCAGGCCGATCCCTCGACCTCCACGGCGAGCGTGCCGTCGCGGAACGACACCGCGCGCGTGTGCCGCGCGAGGCGGGGTCCGGCGACGGCCGGCCAATCCGACACGGCGCGCCACCCCTCGGCGGTCTTGGCGAGTCCCAGCTGCTCGAACAGCGCCGGGAGGATCGCCGCGAGGGGCCTCGGGCCGCTCATGTGTGGATCACTTCTTCCCGTTGCTCACCCCGCCCCCGCCCACGGGCCGGAGCTCCGCGTCCGCCACGTCCGGCAGGCGGAGCGGCATGACCAGGCACAACAGTTCCTCGTCCGGCTGCGCGAGCGCGCCCACGGGCTCGACGATGCC
>DATLUU010000266.1:0-5078 GCA_035577885.1 Verrucomicrobiia bacterium | reverse complement strand
CGCAGCGCGGATGCGACGCGATCCACGCACTCGCGGCGTGGCTCGCGTCGCATCCGCGCTGCGGTATCGCCGCGCCGAGGATCCTGAACCCGGACGGCACGGTCGAGTACAGCGCGCGCGCGTACCCGGACTCGTTCACGTTCCTGTTCAATCGCTACTCGCTGCTGACGCGGCTCTGGCCCGGCAACCCGTGGTCGCGGCGCTACCTGCTGCTCGACTGGGATCATGCGAGCCCGCGCAGCGTGGACTGGGTCTCCGGAGCGGCCATGCTGGTGCGGCGGGCCGCGATCGACGCCGTGGGCGGCATGGACGAGGCGTTCTTCATGTTCAACGAGGACGTCGACTGGTGCCGGCGCATGAACGATGCCGGCTGGAGCGTGGACTACGTGCCCGACGCGACCGTGGTGCACCACATCGGGGCGAGCAAGGGCGACGTCTCCAACCGGGTCATCCTCGAGCGCCACCGCGGCATGATCCACTACTTCCGCAAGCACCACCGCCGCGCGGCGCCGGTGGACTGGATCGCGGCGTTCCTGATCATGGCGCGCGCGCGGATGCTGGTGCTGCTCAATCGGTTGGGTCGCTGATGCCGTATTCGCTGGACATCGCGGTCGCCTCCGGCGTCCTGACCCTGGCGCTGACGCCGGCCGCGCGTGCGCTCGCGGTGCGCGTGGGCGCGCTGGACCATCCGGGCCCTCGGCGCGTGCACGCGGTGGCGACGCCGCGCTTCGGGGGCTTGAGCATGGCGGTCGCGGTGCTCGCCGTGGCGTGGCTCGCTCGCGTGCTCCCGGGACCGGCGCGCATCCTCGACATGCGGCCGCTGCTCGGGCTCACGTGCGCCTCCCTCCCCATGCTCGCGCTCGGCGTGCTCGACGACCTGGGGAGCGTGGGGCCGTGGGTGAAGCTGCTCGTCCAGGCGTGCGCGGCGCTCACGCTCACCGTGTTCGGCTACGGCGTGCCGCTGCTCACGAACCCGTTCGGCGAGCACATCGTCACCGGCATCTGGAGCGTGCCGCTCACCGTGCTGTGGGTGGTGGCGCTCACGAACGCGATCAACTTGATCGACGGGCTGGACGGGCTCGCCACCGGCGTGGTGGCGATCGCGTGCAGCGCGCTGTGGATGACGGGGCGCGGACACGGGGACTTCTACGTGATGTTCCTGTCCTCGATCCTGCTTGGCGCCTGCGCCGGCTTCTTCGTCTGGAACCGGCCGCCGGCGCGGATCTTCATGGGCGATACCGGGAGCCAGTTCCTGGGTCTCACGCTGTCGGCGATCTCGCTGCTCGAGAACCGCAAGGGCACCGCGGCGCTCACGCTGCTGCTGCCGCTCGTGGCGCTGGGCGTGCCGATCGCGGACGGCGCGCTCGCGTTCGTGCGCCGGTTCGTGCGTGGCCGGCCGGTGTTCGGCGGGGATGCCGGCCACATCCACCATCGCCTGCTCGATGCCGGGCTCTCGCCGCAGGCGACGCTGGGCGTGCTGTGGACGCTCTCGGCGCTGTTCGGCGGCGCCGCCGTGCTCCTGGACCGCGCGCCGCACGCGTGGACCCCGCTGGTGATCGCCCTGCTCGGTGCGGTGCTGTTCGCGGTGCTCCTGACCGCGCGCCATCGCGCGCGCAACCGGCGCAGCTGAGCTCGCCGGGCGGGCCCAGGACCCGCCCGGCGAGGCTGCCGGACTCCCTGGCTAGCGCGCGTGTCCGCGCAGCAGCGGCTCGTGGCGCGGCGGCAGCGTGCGGCCCGCCGCGGCCAGCGCGCGGCGGAGCCGCGCGATCTCGAACGGCCCGCCGCCGCCCCGCAAGTCCGCCGCCTGGAGCAACAACACGCGATCGCGCCCCTCGACGCGCACGGGCACGCTCAACTGGTCGCGGGGTCCCAGCGACTCGCTCGCCAGCACGCGACCGGGCATGTCCCCGGTCACGTCGCGAACCTCGAGCCGCACGCGACCGCCCTCCTCCGAACGCTGGATCGCGAAGCCGTCACCGGCGCCATCCACGAACGACAGCGCGAACTCCTCGCCGAAGGCGAGCGCCGCATCGGCCAGCGCGCCCGCGAGCGCGCCGGGGCCCGCCGTCGCGCGCGCCTCCTCGCCGAGCGAGATGTCCCCCGCCTCGGTCCGGAGCGACGTGGCCGGCCGGCCGGCGGCGTCGAACAGCGACCACGTGGTGAGGAACTCGTTGCCTCCGTCCGGGATCTTGCCCTTGTCGCTGAGGCACTGGCCGAACAACGCGCACGCCGAGGGGCCCTCGACGCACGCGATCGCACCAAGGCCCTGCGTGATGCAGTGAAGGAACGGATCGCAGATCCTGCATGCGGACGCGACGCCCGAGCCTGCGAGCGTGGATGCGACCGCGACCAACACCACCACGACCTGCCGGATGCGCATGGCGCTTCTCCGCGGGGGCATGGCTGCGGGGGCCGGGGACCGGGGCTTGGCCCCTATCGGGGCCGCACGGTTTTCACTGCACCGACCGTGCCGCACGCAGCGCGAGTGGGGCGCGCGTCCGACGGCAGCGTCCGTGTGCAGCGCGTGGACGAAGCGTCCACGCGCGCGACGGTCAGTAGACGAGCGCCCAGGTCAGCTTCGCGGTCCAGATCGTCTCGGTGTCGGTGCCGGGGCCGAACGTCGGATTGGTGATGCCGGGCCTGCCCTGCACCCACGCCACACGCGTCTCGAAGCCGACGACGTGCTTGTCGTCCAGCTGCGACGCGAGGCCGATCGACACGTGCGCGCCGCCGGCCGCGGTGGTGTTGTACTCGGTGCCGGTGCGATAGAACTTGCGGAAGTAGTAGCCACCGCCGAGGCCGACGTAGGAGCGCATGTCGGCGCCCGTCTTGAAGACGCGCTGGAACTCGCCGGTGAACGGCACCGAGACGTCGATCTGGTCGGCGAAGTGGCCGACGATGTCGTGGTTGATGCCGGCGGCGAACGCGTACTTCTTCGAGAGCATGCGCGTGTACGAGACGCCGTAGCCGATGAAACCGTCGCCGCTCAGCTCGCCGGTGCGATTGGCGTAGCCGAAGCGCAGCCCGAGCCAGTTGGCGCCCTTGGCGTAGACGCCGTCCACCTTGCGGCGCTCCTCGTACGACGGGGCCGCGACGGCCGCCGCAGCCGCGGCCTTGGGCGCCTTGGGCTTGGAGGTCTTGGGAGCGCTCGCGGACTTGCCCGAGGATTTGCCCGAGGATTTGCCCGAAGACTTGCTCGACTTGCCGGACTTGCCCGAGGACTTCCCGGACGTGGCGCTGGTCGACGTGGGCGCGGGAGCCGCGGGGGCCGCGGACTGGGGTGCAGCGCTCGGTGCCGGCTGGGCTGCGGGCGTTGCCGTGGTGTCGGCGGCGGCCGGCTTCGCGGCGGCGCTGTCCGCTGGCGGCGCGGGCGGCGGCGGCGGCGACTGGGCGTTCGAGGCCCCGGGTGAGAGGACCGAGAGCGACGCGACCGCCGCCGTGAGGGCGGCGACTCGCCGCAGCTTCGCGACGAACTGGATCACCCGGCACTCCTTTCGACTCGACGTGGCCCGGTCGGGCGACCCACGCTGCGCGTGGGTGCCCCGAAGCGCACCGTGCGGCACTGGGTCGCAGCCGCGCGCATCGGGAACGAGGTCTCACCCCCATGCCCACCGCGCGGACAGGCTGGGCAACCTAGCAGAGCGGCGAGTCGCGTCGCAACGCTCGCGGACAGGCCACGTTCGCGGCCGGGAGACCCACGGGATGTCGTATGCTGCTGCCCGAACCGCCCGATTCCCGCCATCCCCTGGAGATCGACATGGCCGGACCCGCGCCCCAGGGCGCCGGGATGCACGCCCTGCGCTCCCCGATGCTGGCGGAGCTCATGCCCGAACTGGATCGGATCGAGCCGCGCGCGCGGGCGGCGGTCGCCGGGCTGCCCGAGTCGAAGTTCCACGAGAAGCCTCCGGATGGTGGCTGGAGCATCGCGGAGACGTTCGAGCACCTCTGCCGCGCGAACCTCTCCTACCTCGACGGGCCGATCCCCGGCGCCCTCGAGAAGGCGCGGGCTCGCGGCGGGTCGGCGAAGCCGTGGCGGCCGAGCCTCACCGGCCGCCTGCTCGCGGGCACGATGCTCGAGGGGGGCAAGCCGGTGCCCACGGCGAAGGCGTGGCGGGTCACCGGCGAGCCGCGTGCGAACGTGGTGGACGCGTTCCTCGCCACGGTGGAGCGCCTGCGCGCGGCGATGCTCGGGGCCGATGGGCAGGACCTCGGCGTCAGCTTCTCCTCGCCGCTGGTGTCGCTCGTGCGCGTGAACCTGGGCGACGCGTTCCGCGTGCTGGTGCTGCACTGCCACCGCCACCTGGCGCAGGTGGAGCGCACGCGCCGCGCGGTGGGCATGTAGCCAGCGGCGGTGGCTGTTGCTACCGTCCCCGGCCATGCTCCGCGACCTCCCGCGCTCCGGCATGATCCGGGGCCTGGCGTTCGCGCTCCTCGCCGGGCTCGCGGCGGGCTGCGGCGGCGGCCACGACAAGCCGGCGCAGGAGCTGTCGTTCGAACAGTTGCCCGACACCACCGGTCTCACCCGTGGCGCGCCGCTCCTCGAATCGCTCGAGGCGTCGCGCATGACGAGTGGCGCGGTGCGCGTGACCGGTCGCGTGCATCTGCCCGACGGCACCAAGTTGCAGGTGGCGATCAAGCAGCCGGGAGGGCGCGTGTCGGTGGCGATGGCACAGGTGTTCGTGGAGGGCGGCCGTTTCGACACGCCGCCGCTGATCGGCGAGAACGGGCCCCTGCCGCGCGGCGACTACCGCCTCGAGCTGCTCGGTCACTTCGATCACGACTGGCAGAGTGACGGCGTGCTGCGCGCCATGGGCGGCGGCCTGGGGCTCCGCGGCCCCGGCATCACGCGCGCGCGTGACGGCTCGGCGGCGCTGTTCCTGACCCGCGAGGCGAAGCTGTGAGCGCGGCGCGAACGTCCGCGGCCGGCAGGTCGAAGAGCGCGCGCACGGCGCGGGCCGAGGCGCGCGAGCCGCGCGGCCTGCAATATCGCACCGCGAAGCACACCGACGTGGAAGCACTCGTCGACCTGTCGCTCCGCACCTACCGCGTCTCCAGCGCCGAGGCGCGGCGCGAGTTCT
>DATLUU010000265.1:0-11774 GCA_035577885.1 Verrucomicrobiia bacterium | reverse complement strand
CGCGCGCGGCTCGCGCGCCGCGGGGCCCGTGCTCGGACTGTTCGCGGTGATGCGCCCCGAGGGCCTCGCGGCGGCGGTCGTGATCGCGCTCCCCGCGCGCTGGCGGGCGCGCCTCGAGGCGCTCGCCGTCATCGTCGTGTGCGTCGTGGGGCTCACGGTCTATTACGGCAGCGCGATCCCGCAGAGCGTCGTGGCGAAGGCGATGCTCTACGGCACGCCGGGGCCGTGGGCAGGACGCCACTGGTGGGAGTGGCTGCTGCCGTTCCCGCTCGGGCGCTTCCCGGTCGCGAGCGAGGGGCAGCACCTGCTGCCGGTGGCGGCGGTGTTCGCGGCCGCGGTCGTGGTCGGCGCGCGAACGCTCGCGCGCGAGCCGCGTTCGGGCGCGGCGCTGGCCGCGGGCGCGGGGCTCGCGGTGTGGCTCGGCTACGTGACGCTCGGCGTGGCCTACTTCTGGTGGTACCTGGTGCTGCCGCTCGGAGCGTTCGCGCTGCTCGCCGCGACCGGCTTCGCGCACGTCGTGCGCGGCCGCGCGATCCCGATCGCCGCGGCGCTCGCGGTGCTGGGGACGTGGACCGTGGCGGTGCCGCTCTACGTCGGGCGCGCACAGGCCGAGGCGGGGTCGTTCGTTCCGCCCGCGGAGCTGCTCGCGGCGCGCGGCACACCGGGGGAGAGCGTGCTCCTCGAGCCGATCGGTTGGATCGGGTACCGGAGCGGGCTGCGCGTGCTCGACGAATCGGGCCTCGTGAGCCCGGACGTCGCGAGGCGCCGGGTGCAGGGCCCGGGCTGGTACGCCGACATCGTGCGGCGCGCGCATCCCGACTGGCTCGTGGTGCGAGCGGAGGTGCTCGAGACCGGGGAGGCGTTCGCCGGTGCCGGCGCACCGTTCCGCTCCGCGGCCGAGCGCGACGCCGTGCTCGCCGGCTACACACTCGAGCGCCCGGCAACAGCGGCGCGCAGCGGCGCGTTCGCCGTGTACCACAGGAGGGCCGGGGGCTGACGCGTGACGCCCGCCGCGCACCTGTGCTAAGCCTTCACGTTCGATGACCCCAGCCCACGCGGAGCGCGGAGCGCTCATCCTCGCCGGCGGGCGCGGCGAGCGGTTCTGGCCATGGAGCACGGCCTCGCGGCCCAAGCAGCTGCTGCCGCTGGCCACCGGCGGGCGATCGCTGCTCGCGGCGACGTTCGCGCGCGCCACGCGTTCGCTGCCGGCCGAGCGGGTCGTGGTGATGACCGCGCGGGACCTGGTCGAGAGCTGCCGGCGCGAGTGCCCCGGGGCGATCGTCGTCGGCGAGCCCCTGGGACGCAACACGGCGCCGGCCATCGCGGCCGCGGCGGCGTTCTTCGGCGAGCGGGATGCCTTCGTGGTCCTGCCCTCCGACCACGCGATCGACGACGAGGCGGCGTTCACTGCCGACCTGGACCGCGCGTTCGCGCTCGCGGCCCGCGATGCGGTGCTGGTGACGTTCGGTGTGAAGCCGGGCGGCCCCGACACCAACTTCGGCTACATCCAGCGCGGGACGAAACTCGCAGACCGCGTGCACCGCGTCGCCCGCTTCACCGAGAAGCCCGATCTCGAACGCGCGCGCCAGTACGTCGCGAGCGGCGACTACCTGTGGAACACGGGAATATTCGTGTGGGGCCGGCATACGTTCATGCAGGCGCTGGCCGCGGGACGACCGGCGATCGCGAACGCGTTCGCCGGGCTGTCGTTCGCGCCACGCGCCACACGGGAGTTCGAAGCCATGCTCGCCGAACGGTTCCCGGACCTGGAGTCGATCTCGGTCGATTACGCGGTGCTGGAGAAGGCGCCGAACGTGATCACGGTCGACGCCTCGTTCGACTGGGACGACCTGGGGAGCTGGGGTGCCTGGGCGCGCCGGCAGCCGCAGGATGCGCGCGGGAACGTCCTCTGGGGTGAGGCCGTGCCCGTGGACTGCGACCGCTGCGTCGTGGTCGGGGACGGGTTCCCTGCCGCTCCACTCGGGCTTTCGGATATGGTGGTCGTGGCCACGCCGCAGGGCACGCTCGTGTGCCGGCGGCAGGACACGGACCAGGTGCGCCGCGTCACCGAGGCGGTGCGCGCGCGCGGGAGCCAGGGATGACGCTTGGACGCGAGATGGGACTGACGCTCGCCGTGCTGCTCGCCGCGGCGGCTTCAGGCTGCGCGTCGATGGCCACGAAGCCGGGACCCGCCACGGCCGGTACGCCGCCCGCGTCCACGGCGACGCACCCGGGGGCGGCCGGGACCCCGGCGTCGACTGCGCCCACAGCGGCTTCGATCGACACCACGACGCCTTCGCCCGCGGCCGAGCGCGTGCTCGCGAGCATCCCCGAGCCACTCACGCCGGCGCAGCAGGCGCTGAATGCAACGCAGGACAGCACGCGCGCGCACGGGACCGCCGTCGCCCCGGCTGCGGCTTACGACTCGCTCCAGGCCGCCCCCATCCCCGCGGCGACCCAACCGCTCGGCACGGAGGTCAGCACCGTGACCATGGCGGATTCGTCTTCATCGGCCCCGCCTGCGGCTCCGGCCGCAGCGGCATCCGCGACGAGCACAACTTCCGGGGCCGCTGCGACCGGGGCGGCCGCGGGGGCGGCGGGTGGCGCCGCTGCGGGCAGCGCAGCCTCGGGAGGCGCGGCGACGGGAGGCGCTGCCGGCGCTGCGGCCGCGGGCGGTGCAGCCGCGGGCGGTGCAGCCGCGGGCGGTGCGGCCGCGGGCGGTGCCGCGGCATCCAGCGCCTCGGGAACCGGACCCTGCTGGCGAGTTCAAGTGGGAGCGCCGCTCGAGAGCGAGAAGGAGAAGGCCGACTCGCGCCGCGATGCCGCGCAGTCGCTGCTCATGGTGTCGTTCACGATCGTGCCCGAGAAGGGCTACCTCAAGGTGCGGACGACGGACTGCATGGGCCGCGACGCCGCCGACGCGCTCAAGAAGCGCGCGGTGGGGAGCGGGTTCGACGGCGCGTTCCTCGTCGACACCAACGCGGCGCCGCCGCCGCCCGCGCACAAGCACCAGAACGTGCCCGCGAGCAAGCGCAAGCACTGATGCGCAGAGGCCGAGCGAGGTCATGAGCAGCCGCCGGCTCGTCCTCTACGAAGACCGCCACTGGCGCTCACTCCGGCCGCTCACGGACCTGCTGCCCGTGCCGGCGCTCGCGTTCGGCGCCTCGGACCTCGCCCGCCGCTGGCTCACGCACTCGCAGCTGCCGTTGCACGCGATCGAGGCGCGCTCGGGCGCGATGGCATGCTGGCACGATCCGCCGCAGGCGGCCGCGAGCGGCGGGGAAGGCGAGGCGGTGGTGATCAACGCCGCCGCCCTCCCCGGGCCCTGGTTCGCGGAAGCGCTCGATTCGCGCGCCCCCTCGCTGTGGATGGGCGACGGCCGCATCGCCGGCGCGCGGCTGGCGCTCGCCTCGCTTCGCGGCGGGCTCGGTCGCGGCGAGGACTTCGAGACCGTGCTGCTCGGGCTGGGATTGCCCGCGCTGCCGGTCCCCGCGGAGTTCATCACCTGGCCCTGGGACCTGATGGGGTGGAACGCCGGCGCGATCGCCGCCGACCTCGCCGGGGCGCGCCCCACGGTGACGGGGAGCGTCCACCGCCTCGCCTGCCTCGAGTCGCCCGACCACATCACGATCGCCGAGGGCGCACGCGTGGGCGCGTTCGCGGTGCTCGACGCGAGCGCCGGTCCCATCCACGTCGCGCGCGGCGCGGTCATCGAGCCGCACACGCTGGTGAAGGGGCCATGCGTGATCGGGTCGGGCACGCAACTCCTCGGCGGTGTCCTCTCGGGCACCACGTTCGGGCCCGAGTGCCGCATCGCGGGCGAGGTGGAAGCGAGCGTGTGGCAGGGCTACGCCAACAAGCGCCACCATGGCTTCGTCGGCCACAGCGTGATCGGCGAGTGGGTGAACCTCGGGGCGCTCACCACCACCAGCGACTTGAAGAACAACTACGGCGACGTGCGCGTGTGGATCGACGGGCACGAGGTGGACTCGCGCTCGCCCAAGGTGGGCGCGTTCATCGGCGCGCACGTGAAGACCGGCATCGGCTCGCTGTTACCGACCGGCGCCGCGATCGGCGTGGCCGCGAACCTGTTCGGCGGCGGACGTTTCGCCCCGAAGCAGGTGCCGGCGTTCGCGTGGTGGGACGGCGAGGCCATGCTCGAGCACGAGCTCGAGCGCTGCCTCGCCACCGCGCGGGTCGCGGTCTCGCGCCGCGGCCGCGTGCTGGAGCCCGGGGCCGAGGCGGCCCTGCGTGCGCTCCACGGCTCGACCGCGCGAGAACGGCTGCGCTAGACTTGCCCGGTTTGCATCCGCTCGCCTTGCCGTCCCCGTTCCGAGGACCCGATGCCTGAACTCCGCAAAGACCCCGTCGTCGGCCGCTGGGTCATCATCTCCACCGAGCGCAGCCGGCGGCCGGGGCACTTCACGCCCGAGGCGTCCAACGGCGCCCAGGCGTTCTCGCCGTTCACCGAGGGCCGCGAGGACATGACGCCGGCCGAGGTCTACGCCGAGCGTCCCAACGGCAGCAAGCGGGACACGCCCGGCTGGCTCGTGCGCGTGGTCCCGAACAAGTTCCCCGCGCTCGAGATCGAGGGCTCGCTGGACCGCCGCGGCGAGGGGCTCTACGACAAGATGAACGGCATCGGTGCCCACGAGGTGGTGATCGAGACGTCGGACCCGGCGCTCCAGCTCGCTGACCTGCCCCCGGAGCAGATCCGGCGCGTGCTGGTGGCGTGGAAGGAGCGGATGCTGGATCTCAAGAAGGACACGCGCTTCCGCTACGTGCTCGTGTTCAAGAACCACGGCGCCGGCGCCGGCGCCACGCTCGAGCACTCGCACAGCCAGATCATCGCCACGCCCATCATCCCCAAGATGGTGCAGGAGGAGCTGGACGGCGCGCGCCGCTACTTCGAGCTCAAGGAGCGCCCGGTGTTCTCCGACATCATCGACCAGGAGACGGGCGAGGGGCAGGGCCGGCGCGTGATCCTTCGCACCGGGCGCTACATCGTGCTGGCGCCGTTCGCGCCGCGGTTCCCGTTCGAGACCTGGATCCTGCCCGTGGCGCGCCGGGCCGCGTTCCACACCATCGAGGACCCGGACGAGATGCTCGAGCTGGCGACCACGCTCAAGGAGACGCTCGGGCGCCTGAACGCGGCGCTGGATTCGCCGCCCTACAACCTGGTGCTGCACACGGCGCCGCTCGCCGAGCCGGACGTGCCCTACTTCCACTGGCACCTGGAGATCATGCCCAAGCTCACCCGCGTCGCCGGTTTCGAGATCGGCTCGGGCTTCTACATCAACCCCACGCCGCCCGAGGACGCCGCGCAGTTCCTGCGCGACGTGGGCGTGCGCGCCTGAGCCCACCCGGAGCGTGAAGCCGCACTATGCGGTGGTCCATCTCGCGAGCGAGATGGCCGCGTTCGCGAAGGTGGGAGGGTTGGGCGACGTGGTGGGCGCGCTCTCCGCCGAGCAGGTGCGGCGCGGGCATCGCGTCGTGGTCGCGATCCCGCACTGGCGCGACATCGTGGTGCCGCGCGGCTGGCGGCTCAACGACCTCTCCGGGACGCTCGTGCCCTGGGGCATGGGGCACGAGCCGGCGAAGTTCACGGTGGCCGACGGCCCGAGCGACCAGCCGAGCGTGCTGCTCGTGGACCACGCCGGCGACCGGCGCTTCTTCCACCGCCCCGGCTTCTACGACGACCCCTCCACGCACGAGGGCTATCCCGACAACGCCGAGCGTTTTCTCTTCTTCACCCGCGCGGCGATCGAGGCGGTGAAGGGCTTCGGCGAGACGTTCGACGTGGTGCACGCGCACGACCAGCAGGCGGCATGGGCGCCGTGCTTCGTGCGCACGCACGACGCCGAGGAGAGCGCGTTCGCGCACACCGCCACCGTGTTCACGATCCACAACCTCGGCTACCAGGGCATCGTCGACCCGTGGGCGCTCGGGCTCGCCGGCTTCCCGCGCAACACGTTCTTCCCGCACAGCCCGTTCGAATACCACGGACGCGTGAACTTCATGAAGGTCGGCATCCTGTTCGCCGACATGGTGTCCACGGTGAGCCCGACGTACGCGCGCGAGATCCAGTCCACCGGCGAGTACGGCTTCGGCCTGGAGGGCGTGCTGCGCCGGCGCACCGGCGATCTGCGCGGGATCCTGAACGGCATCGACGACCGCGAGTGGGACCCGGCGAGCGATCCCCACCTGCCCGCGCACTTCACGCGCGGCGAGATGGACGGCAAGCGAGCCTGCAAGCACGCACTCGCCCTCGCCTGCGGGTTCCCGCTCGAGCCGGACTGGCCGCTGATCGGCATCGTGTCGCGGCTCGCGGAGCAGAAGGGGTTCGAGTTGATCGAGGAGGCCGAGGCGGAGCTGTTCGACCTCCCGGCGCGGTTCGTGATCCTGGGCCAGGGCTCGCCGCGTTACACCGACTACTTCCACCGCCTCGCCGATGAGCGCCCCTGGCAGTGGTGGATCGACACCTCCCATGACGAGGGGCTCGCGCACCGGATCGAGGCCGGCGCCGACCTGTTCCTGATGCCGTCGCGCTACGAGCCGTGCGGCCTGAACCAGATGTACTCGCTCCGCTACGGCACCGTGCCGGTGGTGCGGGCCACGGGCGGGCTCGCCGACACGGTGCGCGAGTTCGACCCGATCACGGGCGAGGGGAACGGCTTTGCGTTCGGGCCGTACACGGCGGACGCCATGGTGATGGCGTTGCGCCGGGCGCTCGCCACTCACGGCGACGCCTCGCTGTGGGCGCGCGTGCAGCGGAACGGCATGGCGCGCGACTCGAGCTGGCGCGTGGCCGCCGACGGCTATGACCGGCTCTACGCGGAAGCGCTCGACCGCGTGGCCGCCGGGCGCGTGCCGACGCTGGAGAGCGTGCGCGACACGTTCTGAGCGGCGCGCTACTCGAGGAACGCCGCGTGCAGCGCGCGCACGGCGTCGCTCGCCTGCGCGTTGGCGACGCGGAACACCAGCGCGGACGGCGTCACGCGCAGCGCCACCAGCGGCACGCCGGCTTTCTCCAGCGCTCGTTCCGCTCGCGCGGCTTCCGAGGCGCCGAGCCCCAGGCCGACGAGCGACACGAACGCGGTGTCGTGCACCACGTCCAGCCGCCACTCGCCGCCAGGGCCGCGCACCTCGCGGAACTGCTTCTCCAGCGCCGCGACGTCGTCCCGGGCGCCCATCCACACGATGGCGCCGTGCGTCGCGTCGGCCTGCTCGTGCGCCACCAGCTCGAGCGCCGGGAACTGCTCGGCCACCGCCTCGACGATGCCGCGCGCCTCGCCCCGGCCGCCGGCGTTCCCCTCCGCGATCGCGAGCGAGAGATCGGCGCGATGCGTCACCGCTTCCACTTTCGGGGCTTCCACGCGGTCCTCCTCGATGTCCGTGCCGGGAGCTTCATGGAACGCCGAGCGCACCGCGATCGGCACGCGCTCGCGCGCGGCGAGATCGACGCAGCGCGCGTGCAGCACGCGTCCGCCGAGGTGCGCGAGCGCCGAGCACGCACGATACCCCATGTGCGGCACGAGCCGCGCCGCCGGCGCCACGCGCGGATCGGCGGTGTAGACGCCGTCCACGTCGGTCAAGATCTCGCAGCGCACGCGACCGAGCGCCGCCGCGAGCGCCACCGCCGTGGTGTCGCTGCCGCCGCGGCCGAGCGTGGTGATCTCCTTCGTCTTGGGCGACACGCCCTGGAAGCCGGCCACGATCACCACCTGGCCGGCGTCGAGCGCGGCACGGATGCGATCCGGCTTCACGCCCACGATGCGCGCGCTCGCGTGGCGCTCGTCGGTCAAGATGCCGCTCTGCGAGCCGGTGAACGAAATGGCGTTCACGCCCAGGTCGTGGAGTGCCATGGCCACGAGCGCCATGGACACGCGCTCGCCAGTGGTCACCAGCATGTCCAGCTCGCGGCGCGACGGGTGTGGCGAGACCTGGTGGGCGAGCGCGATCAGCTCGTCGGTGGTGTCGCCCATGGCGCTCACCACCACGACCATCGCGTGACCCGCCGCGCGCGCGGCGGCGATGCGCGCGGCCACGGCGCGGATGCGATCCGGTCCGTTCACCGACGTGCCGCCGTACTTCTGGACGAGGATGTTCACGCGGGGGATGGATAGACGGATTTCACATGAGCCGCAACTACGGGGTTCATGGGCGTTCGCTCAGGTCTTTGCCCGAGGAGCGGTGGTTTTGCTTTGGGAGTCGCATCCGCCGTGCTAGCGTTCCTTTCGTCAGGGCATACGGGGTACGACCTGCCCAAGGAGTATGTGATGCGTCGTCCCCTGGTTCTTCCACTCGTCATGGTTGCGCTTCTCGTCGCTGCGGTTGCGTTCGCGGCGAAGCCCCAATCGGCCTCGGCAACGCTCACCTCGCTGGCGGCCTCCGGCGTCACCGGCAGCGCCGACTTCAAGATCGAGTCGAACGGGAACGCGAGGATCCACGAGTCGCTCAGCGGCCTCGTGCCCGGTGCCGAGTACACCTCGGTGGTCTACATCGGCAACGCGACGTGTGGCTCTGGCGCCGTGGCCGTGGAGATCATGACGTTCACGGCCAACAACGCAGGGAGGGCCAACTTCAACACTGTCCTCTCGCCACAGGCGGTCCCCGCGCTCGACGGAGGCGCTTCCATCTCCGTGCAGCAGGCCAGCACGCTCGTGGCCTGCGGAGAGATCGTCGCCCAGTAGGGCATATCGCTCGACCGGGTTCCTCGCCGGCTTGGCCGGTGGCAAACGGGGCGCCTCGATGAGGCGCCCCGTTCTGCTGTGTGCGCCCGGCAGGGCGCGATGACGGATTCAGTTCCCGGCGCCGAGCCCGGCCGTCGCGGCGCGGTCCTCCAGGTGGATGGCGGTCAGCGACACCTCGGTGTCGATCAAGACGCGTCCAACGGCATGGCCCCCCGCCTTACCGCGTGATCGCCACTCGCGCGCGCGCCTCGGTCCCGCTCTGCCGCAGCCGGAGGAAATAGATCCCGGGACGAAGCGCGCCGGCGTCCAGGAACTCGAGCGCCCGGGCACCCGGCGACGGCAAAGCAACGTTCTGTGTTTCCAGAACGCGGCCAGCCACGTCCAGCAACTCCAGCCGCGCTGAACTGCCGTCGCGCAGCACGAACTCCACTGCGAGCCGGCCGTGCGCGGCAGGGTTGGGGCTGACCCTGCGGATCGCCAGGACGTGCGGCCCTTCGCCACGATCGCCCACTTCGGTCGTCGCTCCGATACTGAGGGCGCCGCTCACGGCGAGGACCGCGTCGGCGACCTCGGCGTTCGCCCCATCGGTGGAGGTCGAGACCACGGCCAACCGGGCCCGGTCGGTGCGGATGTCCGGCACCGCCCAGGCGAGGCTGCCGTTGTCGGAGGGCGAGCGCGCGACCTGGCTCCAGGTGCCGCCGCCATCCGTCGAGAGCATGAGGGCGATCGACAGGACATGCCCTCCTGCAGGGCTCTCCCAGCTGACGGTCACGGCGGACCCGGACGTCATCTGCTCACCAGCGGCCGGTGCCACGAAGCGTCCCCGGTGCACGCGGACCGTGTCGGTGCCGGCGAAGACTGTTCCCCCGGACTTGCATGTGGCGGTGACCGGGACCTCGTCGCCCTCGGGCAGCGTCAGCTCCAGCGCCGTACGGTCGAACCTGACCATCAGCTCGGTGATGCCATCCCCATCGTGATCGACCAGCGCCGTCGGGGCAGATGGGTCCACGGGCACGGTGCTACTCAACCGGATGGTCGCGATGTCGATGTCGCGCGCGGCGACCGGCGGGGTGGGCTCGAGGTAGCCTGTCAGCCAGTGCCCCCGCGATGCGACGTTGAGCGTCTTGGGTGTCAGACTGAAGGCGATCGGCGTCGGCGCGGGGTCGCAGCCTCTACCCAGAGCGCCGATGAGACCGCAGCCGGGAGCGTCGAGGAGCGGCGAGTCGGACATGAGTTGCACGTCGTCGCTCGCGATGTCACAGAAGCGCGGGTCCACAGCGAGGTCACTGGGGGACGCCGGCGCGCCCGATGTGGCGCCAGCCTGATTCTCGAACCAATCGTTGCAGGAAGCGGGAGCTGCGTCGCTGCCGGCGGTGAGAAGCCCGTACCCGCGGTTTCGGAAAGCGATGTTGTTCGAGACCGACCCATCCGTCAGGTCCACCGCGACGATGCCGGACCCGGCGCACGCATAGACCGTGTTGCCCTGCGCATGAAAGCCCACTGGAGAGCCTTCGTAATCGCGCGCCAGGCGGATGCCATCGCCGCCGCAACGCCCGACCACGTTGCCCTCCACGAGTCCGATGTCCTCCAGTACGACGAGATCGAGGCCGTGGCCTCCGCAATCGAGTACCCGGTTTCCCCTCGCCAACGCGAGCCCGTGCGCGTAGATCCCCGTGCCCCCGCAGCGCGAGACCTGATTCCGCTCGACGCGAGAGCTGTTTCTCCAGTCATGCCAGACTCGGATCCCGATCCCCGCGCAACCCTCGACCCGGTTGTCCTCCACGAGGAGATCATTCTGATCGCCCGTCCTGACGTCGAAGCCGTTGATGCCACCGCGCACGACGTTTCGCGCGACATACGCGCGTTGATCAGCGAAAATGGAGGCTGCGAAGCCCGGGACGTTTTCAAACCGATTGTTTGTGACGACCGCGGCGTCCGCCGCGATGTGGACAAGCGGCCCGTAAACCGTGCACGAGTCCACGACCGTCTCTACTGCGCACAGCACGACTCTTCCGAACAGCGTGCAGTGCCGCATGACGACCGACGCGAGATCCGGGTAGTAGCCGTACCCGTCCATCCCGGCGTCGAATCGGCAGGACTCGTAGTTGACGTTGTCCGGGCCGCTCGAGGGGGCCGTCAGAGCCGGGCCTGCGACGTGGATGCCGATGACATTGATCGTTGACCCGTCTGACGGAGGCTGGACTTTGAGCGCGTCGATCCGCGTCAGTGGTTCAGCGCTTCCCGGTGCAACAACACCCTGGAGGCGAATGGCCTCATGGATCACCACTCGCTCCGGATAGTTTCCGGCCTGCACGAGCACGGTGTCCGCAGCGTAGAACTGCACGAGGTAGTCCACGGCGGCCTGGATGGTCGAGAAATCCTCCGGCACCCTCGCCGTCCGTGCGAGCGCGGGGACCGTGCCCGCGAGCAAGAGCCCGACCGCCAAGAACAGCATGCGTACACGGCCGCGCCCCTCCGATCGGGAGGGGCGAAGCGAATCGGCGCCGGTCGGGCTCGCGGCGCCTGCGAGCGCGTGGGGGCGAGTACGGGCCATGAGACAGCCTCGAATGGAGAGAGGACGCGAAATCGCGCGCATCCAATTTTAGGGAGTGCCTGAGCGCATGGACATGGGTGATTTCACCTGAGCGCGGCCATGACAGTCACGCTGTACAACGTCTGCCTGGGCGACTCCCGGCCGCTGCGACGCCTGCGCCGCAACTGCTCTTCACCGCTCGACTGCAGGAAACCGTGTGGCCTTGACGCTTTTACCCCAGCCGCTTAGAGTCCCCGCCGCTCTTGTTCGCGGAAGTAGCTCAGCCCGGTAGAGCATCACCTTGCCAAGGTGAGGGTCGGGGGTTCGAATCCCCTCTTCCGCTCCATATCGGTCGGGCCGGCTTCCTGCCGGCCCGTCTCGTTTTCCGGGGGGTTCCCATGGCTACGCCTGCCCCAGCCGGGCCCGGCGGCGCCGGCGAGGTGGAACGTGCGGTGCGTGAGTTGATCCGCGCCCTCGGACTCGACCCGCGGCACGAACCCGAACTGGAGCGCACACCCGCTCGCGTCGCGGACTTCTATCGCGAGGCC
>DATLUU010000264.1:0-3218 GCA_035577885.1 Verrucomicrobiia bacterium | reverse complement strand
CCGCGCGACCGGCGCCGCCACCACCTCCGGCCTCCGCTGCCGCAGCCAGTCCGCGTAGCCCCCGACGTACTCGTTCCACTCGCCCGGGCCCTCGCACACCAGCGTCGAGGTGACCACATTGTCGAGAAAGGCGCGATCGTGCGAAACCACGAGCAACGTGCCCTGGAACTCGAGCAGCATCTCCTCGATCAGCTCCAGCGTCTCCAGGTCCAGGTCGTTGGTCGGCTCGTCCAGCACCAGCAGGTTGCATGGGCGGGAGAGGACCATGGCGAGCTGCAGCCGCCGGCGCTCGCCGCCCGAGAGCCGCGTCACCGCCCCCTGCATCTGCTCGGGCGTGAACAGGAAGTCGCGCAGATAGCCGACCACGTGGCGCTCGCCGGCGCCGACCTCGATCATGTCCCGGCCGCCGGCGACGTTGTCGATCACCGACTTCGTTTCGTCGAGCACGTCGTGGAGCTGCTCGAAGTGAGCGACCTCGAGTTTGGTGCCCGCGGTCACCGTGCCGGCCTGCGGGGCGATCTCGCCGAGGAGCAGGCCGATCAGCGTCGTCTTGCCGCAGCCGTTCGGGCCCATGATGCCGATGCGGTCTCCTCGCAGGATCGTCGTCGTGAGATCGCGCACGATCGGGGCGTCGCGATATCCGTACGTCACCCCCTGGCAGCGCAGCACCATGCGCCCCGAGCGCTCCGATTCCTGCAGCTGCGCCTTGACGCGCGCCACTCCGTCGCGGCGGGCGCCGCGTTCCAGGCGCAGCGCCTCGAGTGCGCGGACGCGACCCTCGTTGCGCGTGCGGCGCGCCTTGATGCCCCCGCGAACCCACGCCTCTTCCTGCGCCAGCTTCTTGTCGAAGAGCTTGGCCTGCTCCGCTTCCACCCGGAGCTCTTCCTCGCGCTGGCTCAAGTAGGCGTCGTAGGCGGTGCGGTAGCTGCGCAGCACCCCGCGGTCGAGGTCGAGGATGCGCGTGGCGAGCGAACGCAGGAAGCTGCGATCGTGAGTGACGAACACCAGCGCGCCGCGGCGCCGCTGCAGGGCGTCCTCCAAGTGACGGATCGCGTCGATGTCGAGGTGGTTGGTCGGCTCGTCGAGGATCAGCAGATCGGCATCACGCACCAGCGCCGCCGCCAGCAGCACGCGGCGCTTGGATCCGGCCGAAAGCGACTCGATCGCCACGTCCAGGTCGAGCGTCAGGTCGTTCGCCGCCTGATCGATGTGCGTCTCGATCTCCCAGGCCTTGTCGCTGGTCGATGCGCCGCAGGCCACGTGCAGGTAGGCCCGCACCGAGCCGGCGAGATCGGGAGGCACTTCCTGCTGCAGTCTCGCCACGCGCAGCCCCGCCTGGCGGACCACATTGCCCGCGTCGGGAGCGAACGTACCTTCGAGGATCCTGAGCAGCGTCGACTTGCCCGCACCGTTGCGGCCGAGGAGCCCGAGACGCTCGCCGTCGTCGATCTGAAGACTCACCGAGTCGAGGAGCGCCGTGCCGGCGAAAGTGAGGCGGACGTCGTTGAGGCTCAGCAACGGCATCGAGCGAAGGGCTCCTCGGGGGTGAACGGGCGTGACGGGGGAGGCGACTATGACAGAAGGCAGCGAAGTCACCACTAGTGGGTGCGAGGTGGCTTGGAGCGCAGGACGAGATCGGCCTGATTGCTCCCGTGGCCAGGTGCGGCCCGCAAGGTCGCGATGCCTTCGATCGTGCATGCCAGCACCGCCATCACGAGGACGACGTAGCAACTCATGAGTCGGAAACGCTGCATGATCAACCCCCACCATGCCGGACGAGCGTTAGCATCAGAACTGATCCGTGTGGATCCGCGCCGGAGGCACGCCCATGCGCCGTAATCCACGAACCATCGCGGTCATCATCGGCGGCGGGCAGCACAGGTAGAAGGCCCGGCCCTCGACGCCTCCCGACAGGCGCGCGAGCCGAGTGGCGTCGAGCCTGCCTGTTTCGCCGAGCCATGAGGCTGGCGCGTTGGAAAGCACGTGGATCACCCTCAAGCTCGGGAAGTCGCCCGCCTCGATGGATCGCAACTCGTCGCCGAAGATCACGTCGGCGGGGCTTCGGCTCGCGTACACGAGCAGCACCGATTGCGACTCCCGACGGTCGCGCATGTACCGCAACATGCTCATGAACGGCGTGATCCCGACTCCCGCGGCGACGAACACCAGCTTTCCCTCACCCGGATGCAGCGTGTGCGAGAACCGGCCGAACGGCCCATGAACCGTCGCACCGTCACCGGGACGAACGCGGCCGATACCGGCCGTGAAGTCCCCGCTCTCCTTGATGGTCACGGAGATCGAGCCGGATCGTGTGGGGCTCGACGCGATACTGAACGGGTGGTCCTCGGCCGCGACCTCGGCGCCGTGCAGGCGCAGGAACTGGAATTGCCCGGGAATGAACCGGAACGGACGCTTCGCGTGCGCCTTCAGGGTCAACGTCCATACGTGCGGCGCCTCCGATGTCACGGCCGTCACTCGAAACGGCTGCCGGAGGAGGAGACGGGGCCGCACCACGAGGCCGTAGAGCCAGCACCCGAACGCCAGCGCCACCAACGCCGACCAGACGACCAGCGTGCCGCCGTGCGCGTCATCGCTCCCGGCGAGGATGTGAACGTAGCCGAGCGCCAGGATCGTCGAAGCAAGGACATTGTGCAGACGTCTCCACCGTTCATACGGTAGCCGTACGACGCGGCGTGACAGGCTTGCGAGCACCTGCACGAGCAACAACGTCAGGCTCGCGCGGCCCACCCAGATGGACCAGGGCACGCGCAGACGCGTGAGCAACGGCCATTGCTCGCCCCACGTGACGAGCACCGGGTGCACGAGGAGCGCTGCGGTGGCGACGAGCGCCATCACGCGGTGGAACACGAGCAGCACGTCGAGGCCGAACGGCGCCTCCACCCAGCGCAAACGCGAGGTGATCACGAACTGGAGCGCAAGGATCGCGAAGCCGACTGCTGCACAGCCGATGCCCACCTCCTCCGCGCGCGAGTGATCCGACATCGGGTTCAGGGCGGCTGCAGTCGCCAGTGGGGCGAGGATCAGCAGCGGGTAGAGCAGCATGAGGAGCCCGGCCCGGATCGCGCCGCTCGAGCGCGCACGCACCTTCGGAAGCAACGCGACGGCATCCCCGCGCGCGAGCGGGTAGGCGGCCCCGTTGCGCTCGACCATCGCCCCTGACTTGGCGCTGCAATTCGATCGCATGGTCGGCCTCGGGG
>DATLUU010000263.1:0-2254 GCA_035577885.1 Verrucomicrobiia bacterium | reverse complement strand
CTCCCGGGCCCGCCCGCCACCGACGTGATCTCGCCGCTCTCGCGGTCGAGGCGCTGGATCACGTAGATCTGGCCGTTGCCGTCCTTGTTGTAGTCGAACGACGGTCCCGGCGTGGCGTCCATGCTCCAGTAGAGGTAGCGGCCGTCCCTGGAGAACACCGGCTCGCCCTCGTCCTTCTGCTCGGTGCGGCGCTTGGTCATCTGGATGCCATCGCCACCCTGGTCGACGTGGTACATCCAGATCTCGCCCGCGCCCGCCGAGCGCGTGCTGGTGAAGTGCTTGCGCCCGGCGACGTACTGGCCGTCGGGTGACCACGCGGGGCTGTTCAGGAGGCGAAAGCTCTCGTTCGAGATCGCGTGCGCGTGCGAGCCGTCGCGGTCCATCACCCACAGGTTGTCGCCGCCGCCGCGGTCGCTCGTGAACACGATGCGCTTGCCGTCGGGGCTGAAGCGTGGCTGCTCGTCCCACGCCATGCCGTGCGTGAGCGACTTCGCCTCGCCACCCTCTGCCGGGATCGTGTAGATGTCGCCCAGGAGATCGAACACGATCTGCTTCCCGTCGGGGCTCACGTCCACGGTCATCCACGTCCCGCGCTTGACGTCGATCGTGACGTCGTGATGCTCGCCCGGCGGGTCGTCCACGTTCCACTTCGCGTTCGGCGATGCGCCCGGCGTGTTCGCGTTCGTGGAGGTTCCCGAGCCGGTCACCGCCCCTGGCTGCCAGCGATCATCGGGATCGCCGCCCTGGGCTCGAACGGTCGGAGCGAGTGCTGCAAGGAGCACGGCGGCGAGCAGGGACATTCGGGCGGTAAGTCGCATGGGGACGCCTCCGGGGCGAGAGCGGCGATCACGGCAAGGGGCGGCAGCCTACTACGGGCCCGCGCCGGCGGGACCCGTACACGCGGGGCACGCGACGAGCGCGGCGGCGCGGGCGGCGGGCGCGCGTTGCGTGCGGATCAAGACTTCCTCTCGCGACGCGCGCGGGCGCACACGAAGCAGCGGGCGACATCACGGCCGCGATCTGGCGTCGATGGCGGTACCAAGGAAACGAAGTTCGGCGACGGTGAACGCAGCGATGGACCGAGGGCCGCCGGCGGCCGCGCGGGCCAGCGCTGAGACGAACGGAATCCCAGTTTGAACGCGGTTTTCCGTTGACCCGGCCTTCCTGACGTTGTTAAGTCAGGGCTTGGCCGCATGGACAGCACGACTCGCTGTCCGTCGGTGGATCCGCGGACCCCTTCACGCGTCGAGCCACCTGCTTTCCGGCGATGCCCGGCAGGCTCGCGTTTGCTTCGGTCTGCTACCCCCGGTGGGCTCGCGTCCCTCCTGCGCCAGCACGACAGCTCGCTCATACGTTCAGCGCAGATGGATGGGCACCACCCGGACGAGGCCGTACGTCTCGTCCAGAACCCCCGGGGACACTCATGAAGATTGCGACCAAGGCCGCAGCATCGTTCGCGGCGGCAGCCCTGCTGGCGCTGCCGCTCACCGTGGCGCACGCGCAGCTCTCCTCGGATCCACTGCCGACGCGCGGGCCGGACGCCACGCTGGCCGTCGACAACCAGCTGGTGGGCAAGGTCCAGGGCAAGTCGGCGACGAACGTGCTGACGACGATCTACGACAACATCAACGCGACACCCCTGTTCACCGTGTCCTCGACCGATCTCGCGTCCACTTGGGGCGATCAGCTGCTCACCACGGGCGTGGGCCTGCTTTCCACCCACATCTTCACGCTCTACAACTCCAGCACCAGCGCCGGCCCACTTCTCACCGCCACGATCAGCATCAACTTCTTCGACGGGGTCACGTCGGCGCCGCTCGGCGGATACAGCGGCACGGTCAACTTCGGCGCCGGCCTGCCGGTGAACAACTACTCGGTCATCACCGCGAGCGGTCTGGACCCGGCGCTCATCAACCTCACCACCACCAACATCATCGTCACCCAGAAGGTGACGGCGAAGACCGGCACCGCGAGCCGGCTGGGTATCGTGACGTTCGGCCCGGTCCTCACCGGCTCGAGCCCGGGCACCATGTACATCTCCTCGGCCACGATCGGTGGCGGCGTGCCTGGCTTCTACAACCTTGGCCAGCCCGCAGATCCCGGCTACCTGGTCGCCGTGAACCCGCCGCCGGTGGGCACGCTGTCGAAGAGCTGGGGGGCGCTGAAAAAGCTCTACCACTGACCCCACCACGCTGGTGCGGCCGGCCAAGCGTGACCGGCCACGATTCGCCAGTGTGCGGCCGGCCTCGGCTCC
>DATLUU010000262.1:0-4285 GCA_035577885.1 Verrucomicrobiia bacterium | reverse complement strand
CGGCGATGATCGCCTGAGGCCGCGCCCGCGCGGCGAGGATCGGCGAGGTCGGACCCCGTGGCGCGGCGATTGCGTGGTATGCCACGGATCGGCGGGTCCGAAGGTCCCCATCGACTGAGATCCCGTCGTCAACGATCGGGGAGATGGCCCGCCGATGGAAGCTCGTATCGTGTTATGACACGCATTTCTGGGGTAGTGACCGGCGCGCTCACGAGGGTGTTGAATTCTCGTATCGCCTTGGGCCATCATCGCCTGCATGGGAGAGGTGCTAGGTCGTCGGCTCCTGCAGACCCGGTTCGAGGGTGCTCATCACGAGGCGCTACTCGCCGTACTCCTCGCTAACGCCGCCGTCGAGGGAATGCTCGACGAGGTGTTCGATGGCACCGGGATGACCGTTCCGCAATACAACGTGTTGCGGATACTGAACGGCGTCTACCCGGGAGCGCACCCGCGCGGTGACATCGCGCGTCGCATGGTGCGGCGGGCGCCTGACCTGACGCGCATGCTCGACCGACTGGTGCGCATGGGGCTCGTCGAGCGCGAGAAGGGCGACCTGGATCACCGCCAGTCGCTGGCGCGCATCACGGCGAGGGGTCGCGACCTGCTCGAGCAGTTGCGCCCGAGGGTCGCGCACCTGAACCAGATCCTGTCGCGGCGGCTGAACGAGCAGGAGGCACGCATGCTCGTGTCGCTGCTCGAGAAGATCTACGGCGACGAGCCGTAACCCGCCGCCGCTCGGCCAGCCGGAGATCCGGCATCGCGGCGACGTCGCCGCCACGCTCTAGCCGCCGATCGCGCTCATCCCGCGCTCGGGCTGCACGAATCCCGGCTGCGAGATCAGGTGCCCCGGCTGCTTGCGCAGCACCGCGGCGCGCAGCAGCGATTCGATGTCGTCGTCGCTGCCGCCGCCGCGCATGAGCTTGCGGAAATCGTACTCCTGGAGCGCGAACAGGCACGTGCGCACCTGGCCGTCGGCCGTGAGCCGGATGCGGTCGCATTGGCCGCAGAACGGCCGCGTCACCGATGAGATCACGCCCACGCGGCCCCGGCCGTCCCGGTAGCGGAACGTGCGCGCGGGGGCGCTCGGATCCTCGGAGCCGTCTTCCGCCTCGAGCGGGAACACCTCGGCGATGCGCGCCACCGTCTCCTCGCCGGAGACGAGCTGGGAGCGGTCCCACGAGTGCTGGAAGTCGAGCGGCATCCACTCGATGAAGCGCAGCTCGTAGCCCTCGTCGCGCGCCCAGCGGGCGAGCGGCACGATCTCGTCGTCGTTCTCGCCGCGCATCAACACGGCGTTCACCTTGATCGGCGAGAAGCCGGCCGCGCGCGCGGCGGCGAGCCCCTCCAGCACCTCGTGCAGCCGGTCGCGGCGCGCGATCTTGTGGAAGCGCTCGCGCACCAGCGTGTCGAGCGACACGTTCACGCGCTTCAACCCCGCGTCGCGGAGCGCGGGCGACATCTCCTTCAACTTGAGCCCGTTCGTGGTGAGCGAGAGGTCGAGCGCGGAGTCCAGCTCGTGGAGCATGCGCACCAGCACCGGCAGGTCGGCGCGCACCGTGGGCTCGCCGCCCGTGAGCCGCACGCCGTGCACGCCGCACTCGAGGCACACGCGCGCGAAGCGCGTCAGCTCCTCGTACGTGAGCAGGTCCTGCTTCGCGAGCCACGGCATGCCTTCGGCGGGCATGCAGTAGACGCAGCGCAGGTTGCAGCGGTCCGTGATCGAGAGCCGGAGATCGCGGACCGTGCGTCCGTGCGTGTCGGTGAGCGGAGTGCGGCTGTTCAATGGAAGTTGGCTCCGATGGTGAAGACGATCGCCGAGGCGTCGCGGTCGAGGATCGCGGGGTAGGCGAGGCGCTCGTTCGCAAAGCTCACCACCTGTATGGGGTGGGGATCCGGTGCCCAGCGATAGCGGACCTCGGCGCGCGGCGAGAAGCGTCCCTTCCCGGTGAGGCCGAGCCCGGCGCTTCCGCCCCAGCGCGTGGCGAGCCAGTTGCCGTCGTTGTTCGAGAACTCGTAGATCCCGGCGCTCGCGACCGCATAGAGCTGCTGGCCGAGGCGCAACGCCGGCCCCACGAAGACACCGCGGTTCCGCGTGATGCCATCGGTGAGCGAGGCGATGCCGTTGCTCAAGCCGTCACGGGCCCCGGCGGGGATCATGATGGGCCCACTTTGGAGCTGCATGTACGCCATCCCGGCCTCGAGGCCGAGCCCGAGCAGCGGGTGGAGCTGCGCGTAGGCCGCGGCATCGATCGCCGAGCCGTGGAGCTCGCTCACCGACTCGCCGACGCCCAGCGAGACGGTCCAGTGACCGTCCGCGGACGCTGGCCCCGCGGCCAGGGAGACGAGCAGCGCGCCGAGGACGGGGAAGAGACTGTGCGAACGCATGAACACCTCCAAACCTTCCCGATCGACCCCGGTCCGATGCCTTGACTCTAGAGCGCCATCGGTAGCCCAGGCAATGCCCGTGAACACGCGGTTCGATGCCCTCGGGACGCGCCCGTTCCGCGAGCCCCCCCGGTTGACCCGGGCGGACCGCCGACCTACGGTGCCGCGCTACCCATCACCCTTCTGACCCGCATCGGGGGTGTCCGTGCCGCTCGGCGACCGCCTGCAGATCCTCCAGGCCGACATCACCACGCTCGACGTCGACGCCATCGTGAACGCGGCCAACGTCGCGCTCATGCCCGGGGGCGGCGTGTGCGGCGCGATCCACCGCGCGGCGGGGCCGGAGCTGAACGAGGCCTGCCGCGAGGTGGCGCCCTGCCCGATGGGCGAGGCGCGCATCACGCCCGGGTTCAAGCTCAAGGCGCGCTGGGTCGTGCACGCGGTGGGCCCGGTGTGGATGAACGGCACCCAGGATGAAGACCGTCTGCTCGCCGCCTGCTATCGCTCGGCTCTGTCGCTCGCGGAGCGACACGAGCTCACGACGGTGGCGTTCCCCGCCATCAGCACGGGAACGTTCAGCTTCCCGCTGCCGCGCGCGACCACGATCGCGCTGCGAGAGATCGGCGCCGCGCTCGAGCGATCGGAGAAGCTCAAGCGCGTGACCTGCGCCTGCTTCGACGCCGCCGCGCTGCGCACGTACCAGGAGACGCGCAAGCTCCTGGACCTGTAGTCCACGCTTGCGTTCCCCTCGCAGGCCGGCGCAGGCTGGATGCATGCAGACCCTCGCTCACCGCCTCGTCGTGTTCGTTGCGGTATCGCTCCTTCTCGCGACGATGGGTTGCGCGCATCGCGGCGTCACCCGATACCCGCCGAGCGATGCGTTCTTCACCAACCCGCCGCCGCAGGGCGAGCTGACGCCTGCACTGGCGGGCCCGGGCGATCGTCCGCCGCCGCGGAAGGCGGCCACGCATGCCGAACCCGCAGCAGCAGCCTCGGCGGGAGCCGCTGCCGCGCCGGCGGCGGCCGCAACGGGAGCGGCGACGCCATCGGCTGCGGCAGGGGCAGCCGCAGGGGCGGCCGCACCGGCAGCAGCGGCCGCTGCTGCCGCTGCGAGCGCGGCCGCGAAGCCGTCGAGCACTGCAGCGGACACCGCACACCTTTGGCCCAAGTCCACGACGAACGCGCACGTCGACGAGCTTCCGGTCGCACTCACGCGGGTGCCGCCCAAGTACCCGGACGCCGCGCGGGCCGCCGGCACCCAGGGCACCGTCCAGCTGCAGGCGTTCGTGAAGACGGACGGCTCGGTCGGGGACGTGAAGGTGACGGTCTCGGTCCCGGGGCTCGACGAGGCGGCGATGGCGTGCGTCCGGCAGTGGACGTTCAAGCCAGCGCAGGCGGGCGGCAAGGCCGTCGAGGCGTGGGTGGGCGTGCCGGTGAAGTTCACGATACACTGAGCGCTCCACCTGTAAGGAGCGAGCTCATGCCGCTGTGCGTCTATCTCTGCTACACGCCGGGATGCAACACCAAGATGGAGCGCTGGATGCCCACCGCCGAGGAGGGCGAGGCGGCTGAGTTCGAGTGCCCGCGCTGCGGCGTGGTGATGCAGTGCGCGTGGACCGGCTCGCAGATGAAGACGCCCGATCTCAAGGACGTGGCCGAGATCGAGCGTCGCGATTGAGATGACGGGGCGCGGCACGCGCTCCGACCGCGATCACGGCTTCGGCCGATCGCTCGCCAGCATCATCTGCAGAGCCGTCAGGTGTCGCTCCACGACCTCGCGGTCCAGCGCGTCGGGGCGAGCGCGCAGGTAGGCGTTGAGCGACGCGCGCGCCTCGCGGTAGCGGTCCATGCGGTAGAGCAGCAAGCCGCGGTCGCGCAGCTCGGGCGGGTCGTCCGGGTG
>DATLUU010000261.1:0-7558 GCA_035577885.1 Verrucomicrobiia bacterium | reverse complement strand
GTCCTTGGCGAGGATCGCGTTCTTGAACCCCGCGAGTTCGAACGCCGCCTGCCACTTTTCGATGCCTTCCTTCACCCACGGGCGAAACTTGTCCGGCACCGTCCAGTCGACGTAGTAGACGATCGGCTTCACCGGCTCGGAGACCGCGGCCGCGGGGTCCTTCTTCTCCAGCCGCCAGCGGTGGATGTCCCGGAGCCAGAAGTTCTCCTTGTCGTCGCGCGCGAAGTCCTTCTCGGCATCGAGGAAGAAGCCGACGCGGTTGTCGGCCCAGCGCGGCTGCATCGGGTTCGCCGGCAGGCGGGTGAACGAGTAGTGCACGCCGAGCGGGATGTAACGGTTGTCGGGGACGGCGTCGAGCTGCAGCCGCGAGCGGTCCGCCGGCGTGTAGGTGAGCGTGGCCTCGAACTCGCAGTTGTCCGGGAACGCCTTCAGGCTCCCGAGCCCGGAGCGGTCCTTGTCGAAGCGCACCGGCACGTTGTTGAAGGCGCCCTTCATCTGCTCGCTCAGGTCGGTGACGTCGGAAACCAGCAGCGCGCCGATGTCGATCAGCACCGCCTTCGACTGGTCGTTCTCGCTCTCGACCTTGAACGTCTGCACGATCGAGTTGGGGATCGAGATCGCACGCGCCTTGCCGATCGGCGTGTTGTCCGGCGCGGTGATCCACGTGTTCACCTGGACGAGGAACACGCGGTCGCCGTGGCGCTCGAACTGCAGCATGCGGTCGTCGAGCGGCAGGCCGCCGAGGACGAAGTTCGAGCCGATGCCCTTGCTCAGGCTGACCACGTACAGGAACGGCTTCTCCATCTGGTCGGGCGCGATCTCCAGGTAGAGGTTGTCGCGCTTCTTCCAGTAGTTGAAGAAGCCCTTCTTCTGCTCGGCGTCCTTCGTGAACTTGCCCCACTCCGCGAACGGCTTGTCACCGGGCGCGGCGGGTGCGGCCGCGGCGGCGCCGGACTTGCCGGCGTCCTTCGGCGGCTGTTCCTTCTTCTTGGCGGCGGCGGGCGAGACACTCGCAACCAGCGCCACCACCACCATCAGGTGGAGAACGGGGATGCGCATCGCGAGGGCACTCCTTGGGGAAGGCGCGGCGCGTCGAGCGTCGCGGGCTTGTGATCGCCGTCACCCGGTCCATGAGGCGGCGGGGTACCCGCGTGGGTCGCGGGTCCTGGCGCGCCTGGGCGCGGCTTACGACCCGGTCACCATAGGGGAGGCTTCTGGCGAGCCCCATGCGACCGGGACGGGCGCGGCATACACCCGGACCGGCGGGCGCGGAACGCCCCCGCACGCGCGAGGGAACTGCCGTTCTCGCGCGACTAGCTGCGCTGGGCCGAGACCAGCGTGAGCCCGATGCGGCGCACGCGCACGCGCCGGACGACGTCGGCGGCGCCGGCGGCGGCGTAGAGCGTCACCAGCGGCTCGATGGGCACGCGCAGCCGCAGCGAGCCCCAGTACACGAGCGTGCCCAGCGTCGCGGCGGCGATGACCCAGAGCGGCAGGAGCTGGAAGTGCCGCCGCGTGCCACGGAACGTGCGCACGAGGCCCCACACCGCGAGCGGGAAGAAGACGATCGACCACGGCAGCAGCGGGTCGAGCCGCTGGAGCCGGCTGGCGAGGCTCGTCGCGTCCGAGGACCACGTGCCCGTGCTCGGCGTCAGCGCCGTCCACCGCCAGAAGCGCGCGAACTTGGCGAGCGCGTTTCGCGGCCATTCGGCGACACGGGAACGCAGGAACGCCAGGGCCTCGGTGCGCGAGCGCCGGTCCAGCTCCACCTCGGAGAGGCCGCGGAACCGGGTCGCCCACGGCTCGGTGGTGAGGACCGCGATCGCGCCACCACGCTTGTCGTCGTCGTCCCAGACCACCGGGTTGTTGGAGTCGAGGAGCGAGCGGCCGCCTCCGGTCGTGATGGGCACGAACGCGTGCACGCTCGCCGCGTTGCGGATCGTCCACGGCGCGACGCAGAGCACGAGCCCCAGCAGCAGCATCGACACCTGGCGGCGGCGCTCGCCGGTGCTGAGCGCCAGTCCCAGCGGTCCCCAGCCCCAGACGGAAACGATCAGCGCCAGGGGCAGCGCCGTGGGTCGCGTGAGCGACGCCGCGCCCCAGAGCACGCCGCTCCAGAACGCCCGGCCGGCGCGTGGCTGCTTGATCCACGCCACGCTCGCGAGCAGGGCGAGCAGCAGCGCCACGGAGAACAGGGACTCGGTCATCACATAGCCGGAGAAGAAGATCAGCAGCGGGTGCACGGCCGCGAGCCAGCCCGCCCAGGTGCCCACGGCGGGGCCGAACATGGTACGGCCGAGGAGCCGGAGCAACGGCGGCACCAGCGCGCCGAAGAAGCACATGAGCATCACCGCGGCGAAGAACGAGTGCCCGGTGGCGCGATAGAGCAGCGACAGCGCCCAGGGGAGCCCCGGCGGCACGAACGCGGTGGGGTAGAGGCCCGTGTCCGCCCCGAGTTGAAAACCCATCCCGCGGGCGAGGTTCCAGGCGATGGTGTCGTACGTGGTCGAGTCGGACGACGGCACCGCAGCCAGGCCGTGGACGAGCCAGGCATAGGCCGCCCGCAGCGCCAGGGCGACCACGAAGAGCGCCAGCGTCTCGCGCGAGGGGGCGAGCAGGGGACGGCCCTTCCAGGTGCGCGCGGCGCCTCGCGGGGAGCGGTCGTCGGCTCGCTGGATCATGCTCCTAATCGTAGCAGCAGGAGGTCCCGCTCCGAACGCCCCGCCGCGTCGTGAGAAGGCCCTTTCCTCAAGCCCTGGCGCCGCAAGCTGCCACGCGGGGCGGCCGCCGGACGTGCGCGTTGCACGCCTCTCGGGCGGGTCGAGGGGGAGTGCGCGGCCGGCCCCACACGCACACCCGCGCCCGGCTTGGCCTCCGCGCGAGGCGTGTCGAAGTCAGGACCTTGGCGTGGGGATTGCTCCCGTTCAGCAGGCAGAGCAAAGCGGATCGCCAAACCCCCGTCACCGGTACGGAGGCGTACTTCACGGAGGGGTGTGCGGCGGCCGGGCTCGAGGAGACCGGGACATGGATCACTACATACCCAAACGGCGCATCCCGATCCAATTCTGGAGCGCCGATCACGGGGCGGCCGAAGGCCAGATCTTCCTCGACCTCGACCCGTCGGGCAGCCGGCACCAGACGATCCTCACGCAGCTCAACTCACCGTCGAGATTCCTTCCCGTGGCGACGGGGGCGGATGGCCGGATCGAACTCATCAACCGCACGCGGTTGCTGAGGCTCGTCCCGGGTCCGGACGTGCTGCAGAGCGACGTGTTCACGCGCGGCTTCGCGCCGTCGCGTGAGGAGGATGCAGAAGTATGGCTGACCGACGGCAGCAGTGTGGCCGGACGAGTCTGGATGCCTCTGGAAAGACCCTCGCAACGTCTCTCCGACTTCATGAACCAGAGGGGACGGGAGTTCTTCGTCCTGCTTCGGGGACGGGAGGTGCACCTGGTGAACGCGGTGGCGGTGGCGCGCATGGCGGTGCCGGAAAGCGCAGGCGCTCCCCTCACTTCCCACGGTTCCCGGATCGCGGAGGCCGTGTCACGACACTGAGCACGTAGTGGTCATGGTCCCGCCTCGGTGCGGGATCGGCGGGCCGTGAGGGGCCCGCACGAGCCGGCGATCAGGTTCCGGACCTCCGGTCCGACCTGGTCGCCGCGCGACTTTGTCGCGCGGCGAGCCGCGCGGATTTTGGATATCGCTCGCCTGCGGCTCGCTCGAACCCAGCGCACGTTGCCGCCGAGTTCGCAGGGGGTTACGGTGCGCGAATGATCTCGTTCCGCGTCGCGTTCGTGCAGGGCCGGCCGCGCTTCGGGCACCCGGAAGAGAACCTCGAGAGGGGCCTTGCACTCGCGCGCACCGTGCAAGCGGACCTGGTGGTGATCCCCGAGCTGTGGTCCAGCGGCTACGTGTTCTCGTCGCATGCTGAAGTGGATTCCCTCGCCGAGGACGCCCAGGGCGGGCTCACCGCTCGCGCGCTCATCGCCGCGGCCAGGCGCGACCGGCGCCACTACGTCGCCGGCTTCCCCGAGCGCGCGCGCGGGCGCTTCTTCAACAGTGCGCTGCTCGTCGGGCCCTCGGGGATCAAGGCGGTGTACCGGAAGCTCCACCTCTTCGAGCGCGAGCAGGAGTGGTTTTCGCCCGGCGACCTTCCGCTCGCCGTGCATCGCGTGGGCCCCGCCCGCGTGGGGATGCTGATCTGCTTCGACTGGCGCTTCCCGGAGGCGTCACGCGTGCTCGCGCTCCAGGGCGCCGACGTCATCGCGCATCCTTCGAACCTGGTGTTCCCGAACGCCCAGGAGGCGATGCGCGTGCGCGCGCTCGAGAACCGCGTCTTCACCGTTACCGCGAACCGCACCGGCACCGAGAAGCGCCGCGGCGGCACGGTGCCGTTCACGGGCCGGAGCCAGGTCGTGGATCCCGACGGCATCGTCCTCGCGCGCGCCGGCCGCGCCGCGACCGTGGCCATGGCCGTGGACTGCGACCTCGCGCGCGCGCGGAAGAAGCAGCTCACGAGCAAGACGCCGCTGTTCACGAACCGGCGTCCGGAGCACTACAAGAAGCTCACCACCGTCCGCTGAGGAGCCCCGTGACCACACCCTCCGTCGCCACCGGTTCCCGCGAACGCGAGCTGGCCGCGTTCATCGGCCCGTTCGTCGCCGAGCTCCAGCCGCTCGAGCTCGCGCACAACGAGGTGTTCTGGCTCGCGAACACCACGGGCGAGGAGCGCTACGAGCAGGAGAGCGCGCGGCTCGACGCCACGATGCGCAAGATGTTCGCCCGCCGCGAGCCGTTCGCGATGCTGTCGCGGCTCCGGGACGCCGGAGCGCTCGCGGACCCGCTCCTCGACCGCCAGCTCACGCTGCTCCACATGGGGCACCGCGCCCGGCAGCTGCCGCCGGAGATGATCGAGCGCCAGGTGCAGCTCGAGAAATCGCTCGAGAGCCGGTTCAACCAGTTCCGCGCCTCGCTCGCCGGCGAGCGCGTCACCGACAACCGCATCGTCGACATCCTGCGCGACGCGAGCGATCTCGACCTGCGCCGCGGGGCGTGGGAGGCGAGCAAGCAGATCGGCGCCGAGGTCGAGTCGGACCTGATCCAGCTCGTGCGGCTCAGGAACGAGGGCGCGCGCCAACTGGGCTTCGCCAACTACTACTCGATGTCGCTCGAGCTGGACGAGCTCTCCGAGCGCGAGCTGTTCGAGCTCTTCGACGAGCTGGAGCGCGAGACCAACGCGCTGTGGAAGGAGTACAAGGGCGCGCTCGACGCCCACCTCGCGCGCCGCTTCGGCATCGCGGTCGATGCCTTGCGCCCGTGGCACTACGCCGACCCGTTCTTCCAGGAGGCGCCGCCCGCCGAGGTGAGCCTTGACCCGTTCTACGCCAGCCTCGACCTCGTGGCGCTCAGCGAGCGCTACTTCGCGGCGGTGGGCTTCGACGTGCGCGACGTCATCGCGCGCTCCGACCTGTACGAGCGCCCGGGGAAGTGCCAGCACGCGTTCTGCATGAGCATGGACCGCGGCGACGACGTGCGCGTGCTCTGCAACGTCAAGCCCACCGAGCGCTGGATGGGGACGATGCTGCACGAGCTGGGGCACGCGGTGTACGACCGCCACCTCGAACGCTCGCTGCCGTGGCTGCTGCGCTCGCAGGCGCACATCCTCACCACCGAGGCGAGCGCGATGCTGTTCGGCCGGCTGTCGAAGAGCGCGGCGTGGCTCCGCACCTGGGCGGGCGCGGACGCGCGCGAGCTGGAGCGGCAGGCGGAGCCGGTGGCGCGCGCCGTGCGCCAGCAGCTCCTCGTGCAGACGCGCTGGGAGATGGTGATGGTGCACATGGAGCGCGCGCTCTACAGGGACCCCGGGCAGGACCTGCGCGCGCTGTGGTGGGACCTGGTCGAGCGCTTCCAGTGGGTGAAGCGCCCGGAGGGCCGGCACGCGCCCGACTGGGCGGCGAAGATCCACTTCAGCGTGGCGCCGGTCTACTACCACAACTACCAGCTCGGCGAGATGCTGGCGTCGCAGCTCCAGGACCACCTGCTGCGGAAGGTGTTGGGTGGTGGCGCGGACGTGTGGGAGCGCTACGTGCGCTCGCCCGAGGTGGGCGCGTTCCTGCGCCGCGAGTTCTACGCGCCCGGCAAGCGCTTCGACTGGCGCGAGCTGACGCGGCGCGCGACCGGCCGCACGCTCGAGTCGCGCCCCTTCGTCGACGAGCTCGCCGGCCGCTCGCCGGCGTGAGCACAGCGGCCGCGATCACGACCGCGGCGCCGCTCACCGGCATCCGCGTCCTCGACCTCTCTCGCGTGCTCGCGGGCCCCTACGCCACCATGCTGCTCGGCGACCTCGGCGCCGACGTGTGGAAGGTCGAGCGCCCCGGCTTCGGCGACGAGACGCGCGCCTGGGGGCCGCCGTTCGTGTGCGGCACCAGCGCCTACTACCTGTCCGCGAACCGCAACAAGCGCTCGGCGGCGCTCGATTTCAACGACGCCGGGCATCGCGCGGCGATCCTCCGCGCGGCCGCGAAAGCCGACATCGTGTTCGAGAACTACCTCCCCGGAACGCTCTCGCGCCACGGCCTCGACGCGGCGGCACTCCGCGAGGTGAACCCCGCGCTCGTCGTGTGCTCGATCACCGGGTTCGGCCAGGACGGTCGTTACGCCGAGCTCCCGGGCTACGACGCGGTGATGCAGGGCTTCGTCGGCCTGCAGGCCATCACCGGCCAGCCGGACGGCCCGCCGACCAAGGTCGGGGTGGCGTTGGTCGACGTCTTGACCGGCATCCACGCCGCGTGCGCCACGCTCGCGGCACTCGTCGGCCGCCTGCGCTCGGGCACGGGCGCCCATGTCGACGTGGCGATGAACGAGGTGGGCGTGCACGCGCTCGTCAACGTCTCGCAGTCGGCGCTCTCCACCGGTCAGCCGGCGAAGCGCCAGGGCAATGCGCACCCGACCATCGTGCCCTACCAGACGTTCGCGGCTGCCGACGGCCTGTTCGTGCTCGCGGTGGGGAACGATGGGCAGTGGTCGCGCGTGTGCGAGGCGATGGGCGAGCCCGAGCGCGCGCGCGACGCGCGCCTCACCACGAACCCCGGCCGGCTCGAGCACCGCGCCGAGGTGGTGGGCTGGCTCACGCGTCGCTTCGCCGCCGAGCCGGTCGCGGTGTGGATCGAGCGCTTCCGCCGCCACGGCGTGCCCGCGGGCCCGGTGCGCGAGATGCTCGACGTGGTGCGCGATCCCGTGCTCGCCGAGCGCGGCATGGTGAACACGTACGCGTTCCCGGGCGGCGGCGAGACGGCGCTGCTCTCGCTGCCGTGGCTCACCGACGGCGTGCGCGCTCCCGTGCGCCGCGTGCCGCCCGCGCTGGGCGAGCACACCGCGGAGTTCCTCGCCGAATACGGCAGATGACGGCCCGCCGCGTTGCGGCGTCCCCGGCGCGGTGCCATAGTCGGTGGGCCAGGAACCGCTATGTGCGTCCCGCGTGGACGCTTCCCGACGAAAACCCCTAGGAGTCCTTCATGTCCTCCGGCACGACTTCCGCGGCCAAGCCACGCGGACTCGA
>DATLUU010000260.1:0-19905 GCA_035577885.1 Verrucomicrobiia bacterium | reverse complement strand
GGGTATCATCACCCGTCTCACGGGGTTACGACCTCCTCGGCCGCCTGGTCGTGTGGCGGCGGCCCGGAGCCCGTTGGTCCACGGGCAATCTAATACCCCGCGCACCCCGCCGCCACTGACACCCAGAGGCGGGCCATGATGTGTCCGGGCCTGTCCCGAGCGTGTGTGGTCACGTCCGGAGCCCGGCCCCGTAGCCCGGTTCAGCATGCCGACCGAACACGAGACGAAGGCATCATCGGAAGAGCAGCGCCGCGCGAGCGCCGCGGCGAGGGCGGAGCGCGCCGCCCGGGCGAGGGCCGCGACGCAGGCGGCGCGGGCCGCGCGCGCGGCCCGTGCCGCCGAGCCCGTGCGCGTGGTCCGCAAGCACGAGGGCCTCGTGCGCACCGCGCACTGGGCGCACCTCGCGTTGCTCATCGGGCTCATCTTGAGCGGCCTCGCGATCTACTGGGCGGCGCCGGTGTTCCGTCACGCGCCCTCGCCGGGCAACCCCCGTGGCGACTACCTCGTCGATGCCGGGCGCGTGCTGGCGTCGCCGTTCGGCGGCACCGGGAACATGCCGAACTGGTTCTACGATCGCTTCAGCGTGGGACCGTTCCAGCTCGCCAATGCGCTCCGGCTGCACTGGCTCTTCGCCTACCTCTACATGGCGTGCGGCGCGCTCTACGTCGCCGGGCTCGTGCGCGGCGGTGGCTGGCGTGCGCTGCTGCCGCGGGCGACGGATCCCGCCGAAGCCCTGGCCATGTTGCGCTACTACCTCGGCGTGATCCCGCATGCGCTCTCGCGCAAGCCCTGGCCGCATCCGCCGGTGGCCGGCAAGTACAACGCGCTCCAACGCGGCGCCTACTTCACCATGCCGCTCGTGGGCGCGCTCGTCGTGCTCTCGGGCTGGGCGATGCACAAGCCGGCGATGCTGGGCTGGCTCGAGCGGCTGTTCGTCAACTACGACGGCGCGCGCATCGTCCACTTCACGTGCATGGTGATCCTCGGCGGCTTCACGATCCCTCACGTCATCCTCGTCATCGCCGACGGCTGGGACACGTTCCGCGGCATGGTCACGGGCTGGAGCACGCGGTTGAAGGGCACGCCCCATGCCTGAGCGCGCGAAGCGCCCGCCGCTCGGCGCGCGACTCGCCGGCGCGCTGCGGCGCGCGGCCGAAGCCGCGGCCGAACGCCCTGAAGCCTCGCGCGAGACCACTCGCGGTGCGCTAGCGAAGCGCTCGCGGCGCGATTTCCTGCTCTTCGGCGCCAGCGTCGTCGCCACCGCGATGGCCGGCTGGTGGCTGCTGCCCGAGCGCACGAAGCGCACGTGGTTCCCGGGCACCGCCGACCGGCTCGACACGCTCGCGGCGCGTGTCGGGCTCACGCGCATGCAGCGCGAGGCGCAGCTGAACCGCGTGCTCACGTTCGACGACGACGTCGCCGAGGCGCTGTATTCGCATCATCGCCAGGTGCGCACGTACGACCGCCCCGACCCGCGGCCGCTGCGCAACAACTATCACGGTCGCACGCCGGGCCCGGAGTCGCTGGCCGGCTGGCGGCTGAACCTCTCCGGGCTCGCCTCCGGTCGTCGCGAGAGCCTCGCCATCGACGAGCTGCGCGCGCGCTTCACGCGGCATGACATGAACACGCGGCTCGTGTGCGTCGAGGGCTGGAGCCACGTCGTGGCGTGGGGCGGCATGCGCTTCGCCGATCTCCTCGCGGCGTATCCCCCGGCATCCGGCATGCGCTGGGCGGCGCTGCGCTCGAACGTGGGTCTCGACGGCGCCGGCAACCCCGAGCCCTACTACGTGAGCATCGACCTCGAGACCGCGCGCCACCCGCAGGCGCTGCTCGCGACGCACCACGGCGGCGCGCCGCTCACGCTCGCGCACGGCGCGCCGCTCCGGCTCGTGGTGCCGATGAAGCTGGGCCTCAAGAACATCAAGGCGATCACCGACATCGCCTACACGGAAGCCGAGCCCGGCGACTACTGGAACGAGCGCGGGTACTCGAAGTACGACGGGCTGTGAGGCGACCCCGTGCTGCGGGCGATGCCGGTCACCGGTACAAGCGCTTGATCGCGCCCCAGCTCGAGTGGACGGTCGGCGTGGGCCGCCCGAAGCCGAGCAGCTGGTAGAGGACGTCGGACTTGTACTGCACCTCGCCCACGCCCTCGGTGAACCAGTCGGTCGTCTCGATGACGTAGATCGACGGCGGGCCCGCGCCGAGCCAGCGGCCGTCGGCTGCGAGCGTGGGGCGCGTACCCACCCCGGGACCGGGCAGCGGAATGGCCTGGCCGACGCCGAACGCGTGGAACGATCCCGCCGGCACGGTGAGCATGACGTCCTCGAGGACGTCGAAGCGGTAACTGGCGTTGAAGACGACCGCATCGGTGAACAGGTCGTGCACGACGACGTTCTGGAACGGCTGCGGACCCACGACGGGCGGCACCGGCAGGACGCGGATCGGCGGCTCGTACGCCCACGCGAGGCCATCGGAGGGACGCATGAAACCCGCCAGCAGCACGCTGCCGTCGGCATCGAGCAGCCAGTAGTTCTCGAGCCCAGCGTCCGGCCCCTCGTCGTAGGACTTCACCGAGACGACGCGCCCGCGGACGATCCGCTGGCCGGTGATGGTCTCGACCTGGTGCGCGCCACCCGTGCCGCCGTACTCCCAGCGATTGCCGACATCGAGCGGCAGCCACGGATCGCTGCGCGCGGCCGTGGGTGCGACGGTGACGGCGACCAGGGCGGCGAGCACGAGGCGCGGAAGGCGGGTCATCGGGCACCTCCTCGAAGCGGGGGCTCACGAGCAACGAGTCAGGCCCCGACGATAGCCCTTCAGGGGCAGCGCGAGAATGGGTATTCGGGATCGTGCCGCTCACACCTTCCGCGACATGAGCAGCGCGTCCTCCTCCGGCCTCCGGTAATAGCCGCGCCGGAGTCCCACCAACTGGAAGCCGTGCGTGCGGTAGAGCGCCTGCGCGGCGGCGTTCGAGACGCGCACCTCGAGCGCCAGCTCGCGCACGCCGCGGGCTCGGCAGATGTCGAGCAGGGCATCCACCAGCGCGCGGGCCACGCCGGCGCGCTGCTGCTCGGGCGCCGTGCCCAGGTTCTGGAGCTCCGCGACCAGCGGCAGCGCCGTGGCGACCAGGTAGCCGGCGATGCTCCCGCCGCGCTCGGCGACGAGGCATACCGCGCGCGGGTCGACGAGCGCGTCCAGGAACGATCCGCGCGGCCACGGATCGGCGAACAGCCGGTGCTCGAGCTCGTCGACGCGCGGCAGGTCGGCAGACATCATCGAGCGCACGCGCGCGGGCGTGAGCCCGGTCACCTTGTGCCGCACGCGCTCCTCGGCCTGCGCCGGGCGCACGTAGGCGGGCTCGGTCTCGCGTCCCGGCTCGGGCAGGCCCGCGCCCGGGCCCTCGGGCTTGAGCGCGGCCGCGGCGAGGTCGATCGCCGAGAGCCCGCCGAATCGGAGCCCGGTGCGCGTGCTCCCGGGATACGCGGCCTCGAGCCGCTCGCGCTCGCGCCCCGCGCCCGGACCCACGAAGCGCACCTCGTGATCGGGCACGAGCGCGCGCACCTCGGCGAGTGCTGCGAGCAGCGTCTCCGGCGTCCCCACGCGCGGCGCGGCCAGCAGCTTCACGCGCCCCTGGACCGTGACCCGGAAGAAGCCGGCGTAGAGATCGCGGCGCCCGGCGCCCACGAGCGGCACCACGAGCGTGCGCGGCTCCGCGGTGGCGTGCGCGAGCGCGGCGAGGCTCGAAGCACCGAGGAGCTGCGCTCCGGAGACGAGCGCCAGCGCGCGCGCGGTCGCGAGCCCCACGCGCACGCCCGTGAACGAGCCGGGGCCGAGGTCGGTGGCGATGAAGCCGAGCTGGCTCGCGCGCACACCCGCCTCGCCCAGCGCGCGCTCGACCAGCGCCGAGAGCCGCCGCGTGTGGCCGTGGCCGACCTCCTCCTCCACCAGCGCGCGCGGCGCGCGCCCCGCGCCCACGACCGCCACGCTCACGTGCTCGGTGGCGGTCTCGAGGGCGAGCCCCCAGGTTCCATCCGCCTTGGCGCGCGCGCCGTCCGGCGCCGCCTCGGTCACCATTCCCCCGGAAGCGCGCACCAGGTGCGAAGCAGCTCGCGGCCGCGCTCGCCCCGGCCGTCGGCCGTGAACTCACGCACGTCGCCCTCGCCGGGCGTGATCGCGATGTGCAGCGCATCGGCGAGCCACTCGTGCGGCAGGCGCTCGCCCCACTCCACCACCAGCGCGCCCTGCTCCGCGTACTCCTCCAGTCCCAGGCTTTCGATGTCGCGCACGCCGTTCAGGCGGTAGAGGTCGAGGTGGTAGACCGGCGGCGTGCCCGCGTGCTCGTTGACGAGCGTGAACGATGGGCTGCGCACGTGCGCAGCGGGCGCGCCGGCGTGCACGATCCCGGCGACGAAGCGGGTCTTGCCGGCGCCGAGCGGGCCGGAGAGCGCGATGACGTCGCCGATGCGGAGCGCCGGCGCGAGCGCCGCACCCAGCCGCTCCGTGCCCTCCACCGACGCCGACCGCTTGTCGGCGGCGTCGGTCACGCGCGCGGCGACTTCGGGCGGAGCGTGATGATGGGGAGCATCATCTCCTCCAGCGACACGCCGCCGTGCTGGAACGAGCCGCGGAACTGGCGCTCGTACTCGTGGAAGCGCGTGGGGTAGACGAAGTAGAAATCCTCGCGCGCGATCACGTAGTTCTTGTTCACGCCGTCGTCCGGCAGCAGGTAGTCCATGGGCTTGCGCACGATGATCGCCTGCTTGGGGTCGGTGTTGAGGTTGACGCCGTACTTGTAGCGCAGGTTGCTCGAGGTGTCGCGGTTGCCGTGGACGAGCGCCGCGCGCCGCCCCAGCACCGCGCCGTGATCGGTGGTGACCACGGTGACCGCGTCCTGGGCGGAAAGCGCCTGCAGGATCTCGTAGAGCGGCGAGTGCGTGAACCACGCCTTCATCACCGAGCGGAACGCCGCCTCGTCGGGCGCCAGCTCCTGGAGGATCTCGCTCTCGCTCCGGCCGTGGGCGAGGATGTCGATGAAGTTGAACACCATCGCCACCAGCGACAGCCCCGAGAACGAGTTGATCTGCCGCCGCGTCGCATGCGCCTCGTCGACGTCGTAGATCTTCAGGTACTTGAGCCCCCTGGCGGGCGTCGCGTTCAGGCGCGCGAGCTGGAGATCGAGGAACTGGCGCTCGAAGCGGTTGCGCGTGCGCTCGTCGTCCGTGGTCTCCTGCCACAGGTCGGGGTGCTTCTTCCACATCTGTGCCGGCAGCAGGCCGGAGAAGATGGCGTTGCGCGAGTAGGGCGTGGCCGTGGGCAGGATCGAGCAGTAGTAGTCGCGCTGCACGTCGAACCAGTCCTCGAGCAGCGGCTCGAGCGTGAACCACTGGTCGAGGCGCATGCAGTCGATGACGATGAAGACCACGCGGCGGCCGGCTTTCAGGTGCGGGACGACCGCGCGAGCGACGACGTCGGACGACAGCGTCGGCCGGTTCGTCGCGTCGCCCTTGGCCGCCGCCTGCACCCAGCGCGGGTAGTTCTCCTCGATGAAGCGCGCGAAGTCGCTGTTCAGGCCCTTCTGGAAGTCGGCGTGCGCCTGCTGGAGCCCCGCCTCGGGGGCGCCGTCCAGGCTCACGTCCCAGCGCGACATCTCCACCGCGAGGTCCGTCCAGCCGCGCCAGTCCAGCCGGCGCAGGTCCAGCGTCTGCCAGCGCCGCATCTCGCCCACGTAGTCGCGCGCGCGCTGCGAATCCTGCAGCTTCTGCGCATCGAACACGCGCTTGCAGGCGAGGAACACCTGCGACGGGTTCACCGGCTTGATCAGGTAGTCGGTGATGCGCTTGCCGATCGCCTCCTCCATGAGCGTCTCCTCCTCGCTCTTGGTGATGAGGATGACCGGCACGTTCAGGTCCTTCTGCTTCAACGCGTCGAGCGTCTCCAGGCCGCCCATGCCCGGCATCATCTCGTCGATCAGGAGCACGTCGTAGCGCTCGCGCTCGAGCGCGGCCAGCGCGTCGCCGCCGCTCGGCACCGGCGTCACCGCGTAGCCCTTCTGCTCGAGGAAACGGATGTGCGGCTTCAGCAGGTCGATCTCGTCATCGGCCCACAGGATGCGACGGCTGGATTCGTTGGCCATGGGTTCCGGAGGTGGCGGCGCGGGGCGCGCGGGAGGAAGGCTGGGGGTGATGCGCGCGCGCATGGTAGCGCCCGGGCGGCGGCGGGCCCAAACGCGGGGAGCGGGCGCGCCCGTGAGGGCGCGGCGCTCGGCATGGAGGCTCCGGTGAAGGTGCGACGCGTCACCTTGTCCTCGCGCGCAGGGGCACACCGGAACCCTTTTTTGACGCTGTCGGGGAGCTTCCCTAGCCTCCGCGACGCACTGGATACACACGCCCCCACCGCGAGGTTCCCGACATGTCGCATTCCCCGCTGCGCCGGTCCCGCCGTGCCGCTCTCCTGCTCGCATGCGGCGTGGCGATCGCGCTCGCATCGATCTCCGCGGCGCCCGCGAAGACACCCGCGGCGCCCGCCAGGACGCCTCCCGCGCTGCCCGCCGACGTCATGGCCGCGGGCAAGGCGATCGCTCCCGCGCGCCTCGAAGCCCACGTGCGCGCGCTCGCCGACGACAAGATGGAGGGCCGCGGCACCGGCACTCGCGGTTACGACATGGCGGCGCAGTACGTCGCCGAGCAGATGCAGGCGATCGGGCTCGTGCCCGGCGGTCGCGGCGGCTACCTGCAGCCGGTGCCGTTCATGCGTGCCGACCTGAAACCCGGCGCCTGCACGTTCGCGCTGGTGAAGGCGGGCCAGAGCGTGCCGCTCGAGGTGGGCAAGGACGTGATCCTCTCCCCCGATTACCTGCGCACCAAGTGGACGACCGAGGCGCCGCTCGTGTTCGCGGGCTACGGCGTGTCCGCACCCGAGCTGGACTACGACGACTTCGCGAACCTGGACGTGCGCGGCAAGGTGCTGGTGACGTTCCGCGGCGCGCCGCCGCGGTTCCCGAACGACCAGCGCGCCTACTATTCGAACGGCCTGGTCAAGGACCAGATCGCCGCCGCGCGCGGCGCCATCGGCATCCTGCAGATCCAGAAGCCCGACGACGAGGCGCGCGCGCCGTGGGAGCGCAACATGCGGCAGTCGAAGCTCCCGGGTTTCCGCTGGCTCGACGCCGGCGGCGCGCCCGCGAACGTGCAGGCGGCGATCGAGCTCGCGGGCTCGTTGTCGCCGCAGGCCGAGCCGCGCGTGTTCGAGGGCTCGCCCAAGACCTACGCGCAGGCGGTGTCGGACGCCGACTCGAGCCGGGTGCAGAGCTTCCCGCTCGCGTGGTCGGTGAAGGCCCAGCGCGTGACCGAGCAGGCGCACACCAGCTGCCCGAACGTGGTGGGCGTGCTGCGCGGCTCCGATCCCAGGCTCCGGAGCGAGTGCATCGTGGTCTCGGCGCACCTGGACCACCTGGGCATCAGCGAGCCCGTCAACGGCGACTCGATCAACAACGGCGCCTACGACAACGCCTCGGGTACGGCGATGATGCTCGAGGTCGCGCGCGCGTTCGCGTCGCTCAAGGTGAAGCCGAAGCGCTCGATGGTGTTCCTGTCCGTGACCGGCGAGGAGAAGGGCCTGCAGGGCTCGGATTACTTCGCGCGCAACGACGCGCCCGACAGCATGGATGTGATGGGCGACGTGAACCTGGACATGGTGCTGATGCTGCGGCCGCTCACGAAGGTGGTCCCGATCGGCGGCGAGCACACGTCGTTCGGCCCCCTGGTCGAGCGCGCGGCGAAGCTCGCCGGCCTGGAGACCGCACCCGACCCGCTGCCCGCGGAGGTGGTGTTCGTGCGCAGCGACCAGTTCTCGTTCATCAAGCAGGGCGTGCCCGCCGTGTTCCCGGTCTCGGGGAACGACGGCTCGCCCGAGGGCTCCGCCGAGGTGGGCCGGTGGCGCGTCGAGCACTACCACTCCCCGAGCGACGACATGAACCAGCCGTTCGACTGGCCGAGCGGCGCGAAGTTCACCTCGATGGCGTTCTGGACCGCATGGATGGCGGCGGACGCCGCCCAGCCCCCGCGCTGGAACCCGGGCGACTTCTTCGGCGGCCGCTTCGGGGCCCGGCCTTGAGAGCCGAAGCCCGCAACCCGGCCGGCGCCCGCCCCGTACCCTGCTCTATCTTTCGCCACCCATCCCGAGGATCTCCCCCTTGCGAACCGTGATCCTTGCGAGCTTCGCGCTCGCGCTTCTCGCCGCTTCCGCCGAGGCCACGCCCAAGGCGTGGGACCGGACCTGGCAGCTGACCACGCAGGCGGACGTGCACTTGATCGCCGGCGATGCGCACATCCGCATCCACACCGGCCCGCCGGGGCAGGTCGCGGTGCACGTGGAGTACGACGTCAAGCACTGGGGCATGATGGTGGGCGGCGGCGAGCCCGTGGTGGTGTTCGAGCACAAGGCCGACCAGATCTGGATCACGCTCCACGACCCGAAGACGTTCGGCGTCATCGGTGGCGTCGACGAGCGCTTCGTCGCCGACCTCACCGTGCCTCCCACGTTGCAGCTCGCGGTGCGCACGGGTGATGGGGCTATCGACTGCGAGCCCGTGAGTGGCCGCATCCAGTTGGAGACCGGCGACGGCCGGATCACCGCCCGCGGCCTGAAAGGCGACATCGAGGTGCGCTCGGGCGACGGCCGGGTGACGCTGGAGGAGGTTGACGGGAACCTGCACGCGCGCACGCGCGATGGTCACCTGAGCGCCTCGGGGCGCTTCGACGGGCTGGACCTCGGCGCCGGCGACGGCCGCGTGGACGCGATCGCGGGGCCCGGCTCGCAGCCGACCACCTCGTGGAACGTGGAGACCGGTGACGGCTCGGTGAACCTCAGGATCCCGCACAACATCAACACCCTGCTCGACGCGCGCACGAGAGACGGCCACATCGACGTACAGATCCCGATCTCGGTCCAGGGCCGCATCCACAGCCACGAGCTGATCGGCGAGCTGAACAACGGCGGCCCATCGCTGCGCATCCGCACCGGCGACGGCTCGATCACGCTGGCGCTGAGCGACTGACCCGCTCATCACGAGCGCGGACGCCGGCGATCGCGGGATCCCGCGTTCTCCCCGCGGGGATGAGGTCAGCAGCCGGGTCCTCGTGAGCATCCGTCTCGAAAACCCACGCGTGCAGGGGTCCTGATCCCGCGGCGGTCGTTGGGCCGTGGACCGTACCGCCCCGGCCGGACACGCTCTCGTCCGCCGCTCCGCGTGTCACAGGAACGCCGCCCGCAGCGAGGTGGGTGGGCCGTTCACCCCCGCTGCGCGTTGCTTGCGATCACGTGGACCACCCGATGCTCGTTCGAGGTGATCCATGTCCGTTCGACCCCGGCGGCCGAGTCGCCGGGACCTTCGTCGCGACCCGCAGGCCGCGCCGGCTTCGAGCGCTGCGCCCGGCGCCCGCGCCATCGCGTTTCGAACCTGGTCGCTCGCCGCCGCGCTGCTCGGCTCGCTGCTGCTCGTGCTCCACGGCCGCTTTCTCCTGTGGCCATTCGTCTCCGACGACCTCGTGTTCGCCGACGCGAGCCGGAAGCCCGGGCAGCTGTTCTCCACGTTTCATCAGTACTCGAACTACTTCCGCCCCATCGGCCGCGAGCTCTACTTCTTCGCCGGACACGCGCTCGCGGGGAATCACCCGCTTCCCTACCACGTGGTGAACCTGCTCGTGCTCCTGGGCATCGCCCTGCTGGTCGCGGCGCTCGGCTGGCGGCTCGCCGGCCCGCGCGCGGGACTCCTCGCCGGCGCGGCCTACGCGCTCCTCTACTCGCACCGCCTGGTGCTGGCGTGGGTGTCGTGCGCCCAGGACCTGCTCGCCGCGCTGTTCGCCATGCTGGCGGTGCACGCGCTGCTCTCGGGTCGGCGCGGCCGCGCCGGCGCCGCGCACCTGGTGGCGATGCTCGCCAAGGAGAGCGTGGCGGCGCTGCCGCTCGTGGTCGCGCTGTGGGCGGCGCTCGACGCGCCGGCCGGAACGCCGCCGAGGCGGCGGGCGCTTTCCGGCCTGCGCGCGAGCGCACCATTGTGGGCGGCCACGGCGGCCTGGGCCGGGATCGTGCTTTCCGCCCGGACGTTCTGGCACGCCTGGGCGCGGGGCGGGAGCACGCCGCTCGCGGACGTCACGCTCTCGGTCGGGTCGCTGTGGGAGGGCATGCGCTCCGCGCTGCTCACGTACGTCGCGCTCGAGCAGCCCTGGGGCGCGATCGCGCGGGCGTTCGCCGATCCGCGGCTCCCCTGGCTCGCGCTCGGCGTGGCGCTGGCGCCGATCGCCGCGCTCGTCGCGTGGAGCCGGAGGCTCGCGCCGCGCGAGGCGCGTGGCGGCGCGCCCGACCGCGCGCTCGGCCTGGGGACGATCTGGGCGACCCTGGGCGCGGTGCCGATCGCGCTCGCCGGCCATCACTACAGCGCCTACTACATCACGTTCTCGGGCGTGGGCTTCGCGCTGGCGCTGGGGCGCGCGCTCGCCCTGGCTCCGCCCGCGCTGGCGTTCGTGGTGCTCGCCGCGGGCGCCGTGGTCGGCGAGGCCGCGAACCGGGTGGACCTGTTCAACTTCGCGCGCATGGAGCCCGAAGCCGGCGTGTCGTTCATCACCCTGGGTCGATTCGAGTACGAGATCGCCTTCCTCGATTCGCTCCACGTCGCCCTGGATCGCACCCGGCCCGCGCGCGGGAGCGTCGTGTACCTCTCGCACGCGCCCCACTACACGACGTTCGTGACCATCCGCGGCGCGTGTGCGCGCGTCTGGTTCGAGGACCCCGGGCTCGGCCTCGGGACGATCGGCGATTACCACGCTCCCGAGGCCCGGCCGCATGCGTTCCTGCGCTTCGACCCCGCGAGCCGCGGCTTCGTCCACGTGCCGAACGAGGTGATGGACGCCGATCTCGCGGCGGAACGGGCGATGGACCAGCATCGCCCGGGGGACGCCCGCATCGCGCTCGACCGCGCGCTCGCGCTGCTGCCCGCGGCGGGGCCGGGCGTGGTGCGCCTCGACCTCCTCAACAATCGCGGCTTCGCCTGCGCCGCGCTGGGCGACACCTCGTCGGCGCGCGATTCGTGGCGGAGGGCGCTGGCGATCGACCCCGGCTTCGCCTCCGCCGCGCTGAACCTCGCGCGGCTGGATGCCCCGGCCGGCCGGCTGGCGGACGCGCGCGCGACGCTCGAGCGACTGCTCGCGCACGCTCCGTCGGACGGCGAGGCCCTGGGCCTGCTCGTGCGCGTGCAGCGCGTGCAGGGCGACGTGACCGGCGCCCAGGCGACGCTCACGAAGCTCGCCGAGGTGGATCCGGAGCGCGCGGCAAGCCTGGAGTAGCGCGCGGGCGCCGGCCGGGCCGGGCGGGGATCGGCGGTGTTTGATGATCACCGCGCGCTGAGGCACATTGCGGCGCTCGCAATCGTCGGCCTCGCTCGTTCCCTCCCCGGGGGCCCGCACCGCATGGTCCCGAAGCGCCGCGTCGGCGATCGGCCGAAGCACCCGATCGAGGCTTCACCCGCGCCTGCTCCTGCTCGAGCCCGGGGCGCCTCGGGGCGCGCGTGGCTGCTCGACGCCGCCCTCCTGGCGGCGCTGCTGCTGGTGCTCCATGGCCGCTACCTCCTGTGGCCGTTCATCTCCGACGACTTCGTGTTCCTCGATGCCAGCCGCGGGATCGGGCAGCTGTTCTCGTCGTTCGACGTCTATTCGAACTACTTCCGCCCCATCGGCCGCGAGCTCTACTTCCTCCTCGGGCACGCGCTCGCCGGGCACCACCCGCTGCCGTTTCACGTGCTCAACTTCCTCGTGCTCCTCGGCGTCGTGCTGCTGGTGGTGGCGCTGGCGGGCCGCCTCGCCGGCCCGCGCGCGGGGCTGCTCGCGGGCGGGGCGTACGCGCTCCTCTACTCGCACCGCCTGGCGCTGGCGTGGGTGTCGTGCGCGCAGGACCTGCTCGCGGCGCTGTTCGCGATGCTCTCGATCCACGCGCTGCTCTCCGGCCGGCGGGCACGCGCGGGCGCGGCGCACCTGCTCGCGCTGCTGTCGAAGGAGAGCGTCGCCGCGTTCCCACTGGTGATCGCGCTGTGGAGGATTTGGGACGCGCCCGCCGGAACGCCGCTTGGCCGGCGCGCGGCGGCGGCCGCGCGCGAGAGCGCGGCGCTGTGGGCGGCCACGGCGGCCTGGGGCGGAATCGTGCTCGCGGTGCGCGCGGCGCGGCATGCGTGGGCGAAGGGCCAGGGCACGACGCTCGCCGACGTCTCGCTCGCCGCCGGATCGCTGTGGGAGGGGATGCGCTCCGCGCTCCTCTCCTACGTGGCGCTGGACCAGCCCTGGGGAGCGATCGCCGGCGCGTTCCGCGACCCGCGGCTGCCGTGGCTCGCGCTCGCCGCGGCGCTGGTCGTGGTCCTCGCGCTCGTGGGGCGCGCCCGCGGCCTCGCCCCGCCCGCTCCGGCGCGCGCGGCGCCGGACCGGGTACTGGTGCTCGGCGGGCTCTGGGCGGTGCTGGGCGCCACGCCCATCGCGCTCGCCGGGCACCACTACAGCGCCTACTACATCACCTTCTCGGGCGTCGGCTTCGCGCTCGTCGCCGGGCGCCTGCTCGCCCCGGCGCGACCGGCACTCGCGTTCGTGGCGCTCGCGGCCGCCGTGGTCGTGGGCGAGGCCGCGAACCACGTCGAGCTGTTCAACTTCGCGCGCATGGAGCCCGAGGCCGGCGTGTCCTACATCACCATCACCCGTCTCGATGACGAGCGCGTGTTCCTCGACTCGCTCCACGTCGCCATGGACCGGCTGCCGCCGGCTCGCGGGAGCGCGGTCTATCTCTCTCACGCTCCGCAGTACACGACGTTCGTGACCATGTACGGGCGCGCGCCGCGGGTCTGGTACGACGACGCCGGGCTGCGGCTGGGGATGATCGGCGACTACCGCGCCCCCGAGCCGCGCCCGCACGCGTTCCTGCGCTTCGATCCCGCGACCCGCGGGTTCGTGCGCGTGCCGAACGCGCTCATGGACGCCGATCTCGCGGCCGAGGCGGCGATGGACCGCCAGCAGCCTGCGGAGGCCCGTGTGCAGCTCGAGCGGGCGCTCGCGCTGCTTCCGGCCACGGGCCTCGACGTGGTGCGCCTGGACCTGCTCAACAACCGCGGCTTCGCCTGCGCGCTGCTCGGGGACACGGCCGCGGCCCGCGATTCGTGGCGGCGGGCGCTGGCGCTCGACCCGCGCTTCGGCTCGGCGGCGCTGAACCTGGCGCGCCTCGACGCCCGGGGCGGCCGGCTGGCCGAGGCGCGGGCGGCGCTCGCGGAGCTGCTCGGCCACTCGCCGTCGGACGCGGACGCGCTGAGCCTGCTCGTGCGCGTGCAGCGCGCGCTCGGGGACTCCGGGGCGGCGCAGGCGACGCTCGCCCGTCTCGCAGCGGTGGATCCCGGGCGCGCGGCGGAGCTGCAGTAGCGCACGCACGCGTGCTCGCGGGGCCGCGGGCGGCGGCATCCGCACGCGGTGCGCCCGGGGCGCCCCGTGGCGCCCCGGGGCTCCTACGTCGGGAACCGGATCAGCATCGTCGTGCCCTCGCCGGGCGAGGAGTGGCGGATGTCGATGCGGCCGGCGTGGTACTCCTCGACCACGCGGCGGGCGAGCGCCAGCCCCAGGCCCCAGCCGCGACGCTTGGTGCTGAAGCCGGGCTCGAACGCTCGCGCCTGCTCCTCGCGGGTCATGCCACGGCCGTTGTCGCTCACCGAGATCTCCACCTCCTCGGTGTGCGCGCGCCGCTCCACCACCACCTCGATCACGCCCTGTGGCTTGTCGAGCGCGGTCAGCGCATTGCTCAACAGGTTCTCGAGCACCCACTCCAGCAGCTCGCGATTCAAGTTGATCGGCGGCACCTCCTCGTAGCGCTCGCGCACCTCGACCGCGCCGGGCGCCTGGGGCGTGCGCCGGCGCACGTACTGCACCGCCTCGCGCACCACGGGCACCACGTCCTGGAGCACGAGCTGCGGCGCCGAGCCGATGTGGCTGAAGCGCTGCGCGACCTTGTTCAGCCGATCGATGTCGCCCTCCATGTCGGCAAGCGTCTCGTCGAGCTCGGCGCGGCCGATCGTCACCTCGCCGCCCGCGGAGCCCGATTCGGCGTGCGCGCGCAGCAGCTCCACCCAGCCCATCAAGCTCGAGAGCGGCGTGCCGAGCTGGTGCGCGGTCTCTTTCGCCATGCCCACCCAGATGACGCGCTTCTCCGCGGCACGGATGCCGGCGAGGCCGGAGAGCCCGAGCAGCAGCAGGAGCCCGGTTCCGGCGACGGCGATGAGCGGCATCAGACGCAGCTGGTCGAGCACGGGCGGGTCGCCGTAGTGGAGGTGCCCCATGACCGGCGTGTTCGGCGACTGGCGGAGCGGGATCGGCTTGTGCGTGCGGTCCAGGCCGGGAACCTCATCCTTCACCATCTGCACGCGTCGGGCCGTGGCGGGTGTGATCGTGAACCCCGCGGCGAGGCTGTCGAGCGCGCCGGGCGAGACGTCCTCGGAGCGCACCGGGAGGTGGCTCCATGCGCGCGGCGTGCCGGTGGTGTCGGTGATGACGATCGGGAAGCTGATGCCCGCCGCCAGCTGGCCGAGCACGCGCTGCACCTGGGGATTGATCGTGGACGGGATCGTGGCCTGTGCCGCGACCTTCGCCAGCAGCTCCGACGTGGCCGAGACCTCGCGCGAGAGCCGGCTCACCGCGGACTGCGTGAACAGGAACACGGCCACCACGAGCAGGCTGCCGCCCACGAACAGCGTCGTCTTGAGGATCTGCTTGCCCTGCGACGAAACGCTGCCGATGGGTCGGGCCATGCTCCCTCTCGCGCTCTCGAACGGCGGGTCCGCGTCAGGCGCCGGGTTTCAGCACCTCGAGCCCACCGAGATACGGGCGCAGCGCCTTCGGCACCACCACCGAGCCGTCGGCCTGCTGGTGATTCTCGAGCAGCGTCGCGTACGTGCGCGGCAGCGCCACGCCCGAGGCGTTGAGCGTGTGCGGGTGCTCCACCTTGGCGCCGGCTTCACGGCGAAAGCGCATGCCCATGCGCCGCGCCTGGAATTCTTCAAAATTCGAGCACGAGCTGCACTCGAGCCACGACTGCGTGCCGGGCGACCACACCTCGAAGTCGTAGCATTTGGCGGCGGCGAAGCTGAGGTCGCCGCTGCAGAGCAGCATGACGCGATACGGCAGCTCGAGCGCCTCGAAGATGTCGGAGACCTCGCGCGCGAGCTTCTCGTGCTCGTCGTAGCTCGTCTCCGGCGGCACGATCTTCACCAGCTCGACCTTGTCGAACTGGTGCACGCGCACCATGCCGCGCGTGTCGCGCCCCGCCGCACCCGCTTCGCGCCGGTACGACGCGCAGTAGGCGGTCATGTAGCGCGGCAGCATGCCGGGCTCGAGGATCTCGTCGCGGTGGATGTTCGTGACCGGCACCTCGGCGGTGGGGTTGAGGAACAGGTCGTCCTCACCGATGTGGTACATGTCGCCCTCGAGCTTCGGCAGCTGTCCGGTTCCGAACAGGGCGGCGCGGCGGATGACGTGCGGCGGCGACACCTCGGTGTAGCCGTGGTGCTGGACGTGGAAGTCGAGCATGAAGCCGATGAGCGCGCGCTCGAGCTTCGCCCCCATGCCGGTGAAGAGCAGGAAGCCGGAGCCCGAGATCTTGGGCGCGCGCTCGAAGTCCATGAGCCCGAGGTTCGTGGCCAGGTCCCAGTGCGCCTTGGGCTCGAAGTCGAACTTCGGCACCTTGCCCCAGGTGCGCACGACTTTGTTCTGGGACGCGTCCGAGCCCGGCGGTACCGACGGGTGCGGCAGGTTCGGGATCCAGGCGGCGAGGTTCGTCGACTCCTCCTCGAGCTGGCGCAGCTCGGCATCCAGCTCCTTCACCCGCTCGCCCAGCTCGCGCATGGCGGCGATCGGGCCCGAGGCGTCGCCACCCGACTTCTTGAGCTTCGCGATGTCCTCGCTGGCGGCGTTCCGCTTCGCCTTCAGCTGCTCGGTCTCGTGCAGGAGCGCCAGTCGCCGCTCCTCGAGCTGGTAGAAGCGCGCGAGGTCGAGCTCCACGCCCTTCAGTGCGATGCCGGCCTCGACCTTGTCGCGGTTCTGGCGCAGGAATTTCGGGTCGTGCATGGGATTCCGTGGCTCGGGGTCACGAGGGCGCGGCGCGCGGCGCCGCGGGTCATCATCGCGCGCGAGTGAACGCGAAATCTAGGTCCCCGCGCAAGCGCCCTGAAATGGGGCGCTCGCGCTGGGACCGGGCTCGAGCGCCCACGTCCGTGGGCGCCCATCCTCAGCGGCTGGCTCGCTGCTACGGGTGCGTCGTCCTTCGGTAGCGCACCTCGTGCGGCAACGAGTCCTGGCCCACCTCGCCGCGCGACAGCTCGCGCGAATGCGCGTACGCCACGCGAGCCTCGTCGTCGCGGCCCAGCTTCGAGAGCGCCATGCCCAGGCCGTAGAACGCCGCCGGGTCGTCGGGGTTCACGACCGCCGCGGCGGCGTAGCGCTTCGCCGCGCTGGAGTAGTCGGCCGCGCGGTACGCCGAGTTGCCCGAGTCCACGAGCGCCTGCGCGCGCAGCTTGCTCGCCTCCGCGGCAGGCTGCTCGGCGACACGCGAGCCGCCGCAACTCGCGAGCACCGCCACACCCAGCGCCACCGCGAGCACGCCGTGCCTGGGGTTCACGGTTGCCGCACGCCCGGGCGCACCGCCTCGGCGTGGGCCCGGGTCGCCTCGGCCGGCGTTCCCGCACTCACGCCGAGGTCGCGCAGCCGGCCGTCGCGCAGCGAGTAGATCCAGCCGTGCACGGTCACCTCCTGGCCGCGCACCCAGGCGTCGCGCATCACCGTGGTCTGGCTCACGTGCAGCACCTGCTCGATCACGTTCAGCTCGCAGAGCCGGTTCCAGCGCGCCTCCCCGTCGGGGAGCGTGGAGAGCGCCTCGGCGTGCGCGTCGCGCACGTCCTCGATGTATCGGAGCCAGTTGTCCACGAGCCCCAGGCGCTGGCCCTCGAGCGCCGCCTTCACACCGCCGCAGCCGTAGTGGCCGCAGACGATGACATGGCGGATGCCGAGCACGTCCACGGCGAACTGGATCACCGAGAGGCAGTTGAGATCCGTGTGCACGACCACGTTCCCCACGTTCCGGTGCACGAACACCTCGCCCGGGAGCTGGCCGGTGATCTGGTTCGCGGGCACGCGGCTGTCGGAGCAGCCGATCCACAGGATCGTCGGCTTCTGGATCGCGGACAGGTCCTCGAAGAACGAGGGCTGCTGCGCGCGCACGCGCTCGGCCCAGCGCCGGTTGTTCTCGAGGATCTCCCGCAGGTCCGCCATCACCCGTCCTCCGGATGTGCGTCGGCCCGCCGCGCCTCGCCGCCGCACGATCGCGCGGACGGCGGTGCCCAGCGGGCCTTGTGAACTCAGGCCTTCGCGGTGGCCGCGACCTTGGCGCGCTTCTTCGCGCGCACGGCCTTGGCGCGGGTCTTCCGCTCGGTCACCTTGCGCGGGCGCGCGCGCTTCACCGCGGCCTTCGTCGTACCCGCCTTCTTGGTCGGCTTGCTGGGACGCGCGGCGATGATGCCGACGCGGCGGAACAGCGACGCCGCCTGCGTCGACGGCTGCGCGCCCTGCCCGATCCAGCTCTTCACCTTCTCCTCGTCCATCTTCACGGCGAATGGCTTCACCATCGGGTCGTAGTAGCCAAGGATCTCCACGAACCGGCCGTCGCGCTGGCGCCGCGAGTCCGCGACCACGATCCGGTAGAAGGGCCGCTTCTTCGCTCCGGCCCGCATCATGCGAATGACCACCGCCATGCTGAAGCTCTCCTTAACGTGTGTGGAAGGGCCGCTCGGGGCGGCCCGGGGGGTAGGGTCCACGGAATCCGCGGGATACTAGCGCATCCGGCCGCGCAGGCCCGCAAGGCCGCGGGGGCCCTGTTTCAACGCCTTCATCATCATCCGTGCCTGCTCGAAATCCTTGAGCAGGCGATTCACCTCGGGCACCGACGTGCCGCTGCCCGCGGCGATGCGCTTGCGCCGGCTGCCGTCGATGATCTTCGGCAGCCGCCGCTCCTTGAGCGTCATGGAAAGCAGGATCGCCTCGTAACGCTTGACCTTGTCCTTCTGCGGCGCGAGCTGATCCATGGCGTTCTTGGGCAGGCCGGGGAGCATCTTCACGATGTCCTCGAGCGAGCCCATCTTGCGCACGCTGCGCATCTGCTCGAGGAAGTCCTCGAGCGTGAACTCGCTCTTGCGCATGCGGGCGGCGAGCCGCTCGGCGTCTGCTTGCGACACCGCGGCCTGCGCGCGCTCGACCAGGCCCACGACGTCGCCCATGCCGAGGATGCGACCGGCGAGCCGTTCGGCGCTGAACACCTCGAGGCCGTCCAGCTTCTCGCCCACGCCGAGGAACAGGATCGGCTTGCCCGTGACCTGTCGCAGCGAGAGCGCCGCGCCGCCGCGCGCGTCTCCGTCCATCTTCGTGAGCACGACCGCATCCACGCCGATGCGATCCGAAAAGGTCTTCCCCACGCGCACGGACTCCTGGCCGATCATGCCGTCCACGACCAGGTACACCTGGTGCGCGCGCACGGTGCGCTTCAGGTCCTCGAGCTCGGCCATGAGCGCGTCGTCGATGTGGAGCCGCCCCGCCGTGTCGAGGACGAGGAAGTCGAAGCCGCGAACGCGCGCTTGCTCCAGCGCGCCGAGCGCGATGTCGTGCGGCTTCGTGCCCTCCGGCGCGCGCCAGAACCCGGCGCCCGCGCCCTGCGCCACTTTTTCCAGCTGGTCGATCGCCGCCGGCCGGTAGATGTCGGCGGAGACGAGGAGCGTGCGCTTGCTGCGCGCCTTCAACCACAGCGCGAGCTTGCCGGCGAACGTGGTCTTGCCCGAGCCCTGGAGGCCCGCGAGCAGCACCACCGTGGGCAGGTGCGGCGAGCCGGCGAGCGTGACGCGCGACTCGCCGAGCATCTTCACCAGTTCGTCGCGCACGACGCCGATCACCTGCTGGCCGGGCGTGAGGCTCTTCAGCACCTCCTCGCCCACCGCGCGCGCCTCGATGCGGGCCACGAAGTCGCGTGCCACGTCCACCGGCACGTCGGCTTCGAGCAGCGCCCGGCGCACCTCGCGCAGCGATTCGCGGATGTTGTCGGGCGAGAGCCGCCCCTGGCCGGAGAGCGTGCGGAAGATGCCCTGCAGCCGCTCGGCGAGTGATTCGAACACGGCGAGGAACCTCTGGGGGTGGGTGCGAACCGGGGAAAGTACCACACCTCCAGCGGCGGACGCCGAGCCCGGGGAGGCGCGTGGGCGGTCCGCGGCGGGCGCGTCAGCTCCCGGATGCTACGGGCAACTCGCCGCGCACGACACCGCCATGGTCCCCGAGCCCCAGGCGTCGAGCCAGAGGGACAGGTCGTTCGCGCCGATCCCGCCGCTGCAGTCGAAGTCGGAGCGGCCATAGCCGAGGCCGGTGCCGAAGTCACCCAGCCATGCGGACAGGTCGTTCGCGCCGACACCGCCCGAGCCGTCCAGGTCGTACGCGCTCACCGTCATGTAGCCGAGCAGCGTCCCGTTCACGAGGACCCGTCCGTTGAGCGCGTACCCGGTCGCGTTCCCCGCACCGTTGCTACCGCCGAGGAGCGTGAACTCGGCCGTGCCGGTCGCATCCGTGACCCTACCGACCTGCTTCAACCCGCAGAGAAGGGTCAGACCGGGGTCCAGTTGGTCCGCGCACATGTGGAGGTCCGTGCACTGCGAGAGATCCACCGTCACGACAACGCCCGAGATGGGGTTGTTGGTGATGTCGCGCACGACGACGTGGAACTGGCCAAACGCCGTCGCTGGGACACTGAGCGTCGAACCCACGAGCGAGATGCACGCAGGCATCGTGCTGTTGGGGCCGACAGGGG
>DATLUU010000259.1:0-4227 GCA_035577885.1 Verrucomicrobiia bacterium | reverse complement strand
TCCGGCTGTTGGCGCCGAGCGTGACGTCGCCCGAGGCACTGACGTTGCCATCGACGACAGCGCCGTCGCCGCTCGTGTACGCAGCACCAGCGGTCACGTCGCCATGCACACGGCTGGTTGCGCCGAGGGTGGTAGCGGCCTTGGCCGTCACCGAGCCATTAACGGTGCTGTTGGCACCGCTCGTGAAGGCAGCACTGGAGCAGATGCTGCCACTAGAGCCTCCGGCAACCAACGTCGTCACGTCCTGGCAGACTACTGGGGCCGGGGCCGGGGCCGGGGCTGGCACGACCGCCACGACCGCGGCGGTCCTCAGAATCGAATTGTCGTCGAGTGTGACCGCGGCCGTCCGAGCCAACAGTCGACCTTCGACCGAAGCGCCGGTGGTCGCCGTGATCGACGCCATGGCCATGATGGTGCCCTTGAACACCGAGCTCACGCCCAGCGTCGCCGAGCTGCCCACCTGCCAGTAGATGTTGGCAGCCTGTGCGCCGCCCGCCAGGATGACTTTCCTGCCGACGGTGGTGACGAGCGTGGAGCCCATCTGGAAGATGTATACCGCGCTGGCGTCACCCTGAGCGTCCAGCGTGAGGTCGCCAGAGGAGATCGCGAGCGAAGAGGTCGACTTGTAGAGGCCCGGGGCGAGCGTCATGCCGCCCAGGTTCCCGGCCAGCGTGATTGCTCCGAGTGTACGGCCGGCGGCGTCGTTGTATGCCGCCGCCAGGTCGAGCTGCGCCTGCGCGGCCGCCGGATCGGCGATGTGCCGCGTGCCGGCCAGCATGCCCGGCGGGAAGCCCGTCACGGAGGTGCCCGGGCTCAGGCCCAGGTCGCCGTTGATGGCGGACGCGCCGGTGTTGGTGACCGTCGAGGCGGCCAATACGGCGTATGACGCGGCAGCCCCGAGATTCGGTGCCACCAGCGTACTCACCAGCATGGAGCTCGACGGGGACACAACTGCTTTCTTCGATGACGAGTGTGTGGGTGGGCTGGCGGCACCCACGGTCGCGGCGAAAACGAGCGCCAGCGGCAGCATTGCGGTGAGGCGGATTCCGGGTTTCATGGACTTCTCCTGTCTGAATCGGTGAGTGAAGCTAAGTCAGCAGAGCGTGATATCGCTTTCGCGAAGGCGGGGTACCAGTTCCGCCGTCCGCGGAAGCCTTTGTGCACTGGGCTAACTACGCACGAACAGTGCCGAGAACTCGTTAGAGGGCCCGATAGTCTGCAGGTGGCCGCGCTCAAATGACCTAGCTCACGCAGTCGACGCCATCAGCGGTGGCGCGCCGCACCTCGGCTACGCGCTGTAGAGGAATGAAGTACAAACGGCGCGCCACCGAACCCCTACTTTACACTCGCCCGATGTGGGTGCAGCGGCGGAGCGCCCGGGAAGGTCGTGGTCAGGGGCCCATGAACGGCCAACACGGACTGTGCGCGGCGCAAGATCCTCGCCCCTCGTGATATTGGAACGGATCAGGGGGTCCCACGGTGAACCACGACCACGGTCCGCGCCATGACCATCCTTCCGACTCACCGGCTGGCACACAGCCGGCGGGACGGAGGGCTTCACACCGCGCCGGGCACGCGAGCGAAGGAACCGCCCCGGTCGCTCACGATGCCCACGCGGGGCACGACCACCATGCCGGCCACACGGTGGCCATGTTCCGTGACCGTTTTTGGATCTCGCTCCTGCTCGCTCTGCCCACGCTCTTCTGGGGGCACATGCTTCAAGGAGCGATCGGCTACACGGCGCCGGCATTCCCAGGTTCGCGGTGGATTCCCGCGCTGTTCGGCGTCGTGGTCTTTGCCTACGGTGGAGTCCCCTTCCTCCGTGGTGGCATCGAGGAGATGAAGCACCGGTTGCCCGGGATGATGACGCTCATCTCCCTGGCGATCACGGTTTCGTTCCTCTTCAGCGTCGCGGTGACGCTCGGCTTCCCCGGCATGCCGCTCTGGGAGGAGCTCGCGACGCTCGTCACGATCATGCTCCTCGGACACTGGATCGAGATGCGCTCGATCACACAGGCCCAGGGCGCGCTGCGGGAGCTGGCGAAGCTCCTCCCGAACCATGCGGTGCGCGTCGTCGGCGATCGGACGGAGGAGATCCCGGTCTCGGAGCTTCGGGAGAGTGACACGGTGCTCGTTCGCCCAGGCGCCAGCGTGCCCGCCGACGGCGTCGTGCGCCGGGGGACGAGTGCCGTCAACGAATCGGTGATCACGGGTGAATCGAAGCCGGTCGAAAAGGGCGAAGGCGACAAGGTCATTGCCGGCACGGTGAACGGCTCCGGCTCGCTCCATGTCGAGGTAACCGGTGCGGGCGAGCGCACCACGCTCGCTTCCATCATGCGACTCGTCGAGCAGGCACAGTCGTCGCGCTCGCGCGTGCAGGCGCTCGCCGACCGGGCCGCGTTCATCCTGACCCTCGTCGCGATCGGAGCCGGTGCCGTCACCTTGGTGACCTGGCTCGGACTCCGCCCCGACGATCCCGCGTTCGCTGTCGAACGGCTCGTCACCGTGCTCGTGATCGCCTGCCCCCACGCCCTGGGACTCGCGATCCCGCTCGTCATTGCGATCTCGACGACGCTGGGCGCCGCGAATGGGCTGCTGGTGCGCGATCGGCGGGGCCTCGAGGAGGCGCGGAACGTGAGCGCCGTCGTGTTCGACAAGACAGGCACCCTGACCCTCGGCGAGCAACGCGTGGTGCAAATCGCGACGGAGCAGGGCATGACACCGGACGAGGCGCTGCAACTCGCGGCCGCCGTCGAGCGCGATTCCGAGCACTCCGTAGCACGCGCGCTCCTGGCCAGCGCGAAGGATCGCGGGCTGACCGTTCCGCCCTCCTCCAGGTTCGAGTCCCTCCCCGGTCGCGGCGTGCGCGCCGTGGTGGATGAGCGCACCTTCGCAACCGGTGGTCCGAATCTTCTGGCGGAGCTGGCCATCACGCCGGGGACCACGCTGCACGCCGCCGCGCAGCAAGCGGCGGCACTCGGGCACGCGGCGATCTACCTCGTCGAGGAGGGGCGCGTGCTGGCTGTTTTCGCCATCGCGGACGCCGTCCGGCCGGAATCCGCCGAGGCCGTGCGCCGCTTGCACGCAGAAGGCATCGAGGTGGTGATGCTCACCGGCGACTCGCGATCGGTCGCCGAGGCGGTGGCGCGCCAACTCGGGATCGACACCGTCTTCGCGCAGGTGCTCCCGGAGCAGAAGGTGGACAAGATCAGGGAGCTCCAGGCACGAGGGAAGCGCGTGGCCATGGTCGGCGACGGCGTGAACGACGCCCCGGCGCTCGTGACCGCGGATGTCGGCGTGGCGATCGGCGCCGGCACCGACGTCGCGGTGGAGGCGGGCGATATCGTGCTCGTCCGCAACGACCCGCGGGATGTCCCGCGGATCATCGCGCTGTCTCGCGCGAGCTACCGGAAGATGATCCAGAATCTCTGGTGGGCCGCAGGCTACAACATCGTCGCCATCCCGCTCGCCGCCGGCGTGCTCTCGCGCTGGGGTTTCGTCCTGTCCCCAGCCGTCGGCGCCGTACTGATGTCCGCGAGCACGGTCATCGTCGCGGTCAACGCACAGCTCCTGCGCCGGACGCGGTTGGCCTGATCTGGCTCGTTGCGGCCACGGGCGAAGCATGAGCCCCACTTCCCCAGCCACGAAGCGGTACACTGACGCCCTGAGGTCGCGGCCATGCGGACGGGGGCGCCATGAGTGGATTCGGCGGAAAGGTCGCGATCGTCACCGGTGGTGGCTCCGGGCTCGGCGAGGCGATCGGCAAGGCGCTCGCGGCCAAGGGAGCCAAGGTCGTCCTCTCCGACATCCGGCGCGAAGCGGCAGAGCGCGTCGCGGCCGAGATCGCGAAGGCCGGCGGGACCGCCAGCGCCTTCCTCCAGGACACCGCCAAGCCGGAGGACTGCGAGGCGGTCGTGCGCTACGCGGTGCAGACCTACGGCACGCTCCACTATGCGGTGAACAACGCCGGCATCGGCGGCGCCGCGGCCCCCGCCGGTGAAACAGACCTCGCGGATTGGCAGCGCGTCATCAACATCAATCTCAGCGGCGTTCTCTACGGCATGCGCTACCAGATCCCTGCGATGTTGAAGGCGGGAGCGCGAGAGAGCGCGATCGTCAACATGGCTTCCATCCACGGAACGGTCGCCGCGATCGGATATGGAGCCTATACCGCCGCGAAGCACGGCATCGTCGGGCTCACCAAGAACGCCGCCGCCGAATACGGGC
>DATLUU010000258.1:0-2194 GCA_035577885.1 Verrucomicrobiia bacterium | reverse complement strand
CGCCGGCGTCATCGCGATGTCGCGATACATCATCTGGTCCGCCTGGTCGACGTAGCCGGGGAAGCGGTTCGGTGAGCCGCCGCCCGCCGAGCCCGCATCGTGCAGGAACTGGACGCAATCCTGGTTGAACGGGTTCCCGGTGACGGCGTCCACGACGCTCGCGTCCCCGTGCTGCCGGAGCCCGCACCACGCCGAACGCGTGCCGTTGATCGGCGACCACGTCATCGCCGAACCGGCGTTGTTGCCGGGGTCGCCATGCCAGTAGCTCACCACGCCGAACGTGCGCTTGGCCGAGCTCTGCTGGCTCAAGACGTAGTTGCCGAGGTTGCCGTGGTCCAGCGCCCACCATGGCCGCTGGTCGTCGGTGAGCGTCAGCCCACCCGTCGAGTTGTACTGCCGGCGGATCGGCCACCAGCCCATGAGCGAGTCCGGAGCCTGGATACCGACCGTGTTGTCCCAGTCCCACATCGCGTTCGTGCCCACGTTCAGTCCGGGTAGGTACGAACCGGTGTAGATGTTCCAGTAGTTATCCGGCGCGGTGTGGTTCGTGTACGACTTGCCCACGTACACCGTGTCCGGGTCGGGCCCGGCCGAGACACCGAGGCGTTTCGCGCGCGTCGCGGTGAGCTGCTTCACGATCTTCGCGTTGCGCACGATCTCGCCCTCGGGAGAGTCGGCGTACTGTGCGAACGCGGTGGCGGTGAACGACGCGGACAGCGCGAGCAGGACGAAGCCGGCGGCCAGGCGCGGGCGAAGGCGCATGGGAACCTCGCGGTAGGTGTCAGCCGCGGGACCTGGGGGTCCCCCGCGAGGCTGACGCTTCATGGGGAAGCGGGCGTGTGTCCCCCCGGGACCGGCAGGTAGCCCCGAGCACGCACTTTCTAATGTGTGCCGGGACGGGCAGCGACCGCCCCGACAGGGTCAAGTAGAAGTCAACGGACAGGGGAATGCGAGGGAAAAGTGAATCCGGCTGCCCCGGAATCCCTACTGGTCCCCCTCGCCCGCAAGCCCATGGGCAGCAAGCGCGACCACTTACCCGGCGGCGTCAGGCGGACTCGGTATCCGCCGGCGCCGAGAGCAGCCACTCGAGGTCGGTTCGCGAGAGTGACCTCGCAAAGCTCTCCTCGCCGAGCAGGTCCTTGGCGAGCGCGCTCTTCCGCTGCTGCAGCTCCCAGATCCGCTCCTCCACCGTGCCCTCGGTGAGCAGGCGATAGGCGATCACCGTTCTCGTCTGCCCGATCCGGTGCGTGCGGTCGATGGCCTGCGCCTCGATGGCGGGGTTCCACCACGGATCGAACAGGATCACGTAGCTCGCGGCGGTGAGGTTCAAGCCCAGCCCGCCGGCGCGCAGCGAGAGCAGGAACACGCACGGTCGCGGGTCGTCCGTGAACGCGCTCACCACCTTCTCGCGGCGCGTCGTCTGCCCCGTGAGCATGTGATAGGGCACGCCGCGCAGCTCGAACTCGGTCTCGATCAGCTTGAGGCACTCGACGAACTGCGAGAACAGCAGCACCTTGTGCCCTTCGGCGAGCAGCGGCTCCAGCAGCTCGAACAGCGCGTCGAACTTGCCGGAGCCGAGGCCGTCGCGGCCGCCGGCGAGCGTGGGGTGGCAGCAGATCTGGCGCAGGCGCGTGAGCGTGGCGAGCACCGGCATGCGATTGCGCTCGAGCCCCTGCGCATCCGCGAGCAGCGTGCCGAGGAACGCGCGGGCGCGGCCCAGCTCGGCGAGGTAGAAGCGGCGCTGGCCGCCGGTGAGCACGCAGTCCACGCGCTCTTCCACGCGCGGCGGCAGCTCCTGCGCCACCTGCAGCTTCAACCGGCGAAGCAGCAGCGGCCGGAGCCGCGAGGCGAGCAGCCGCCGCCGGTGCGGCGGCGCGTCGGGCTGGTCGAAGCGCGCCGAGAACGCCGCGCGCGAGCCCAGGTAGCCGGGGTGGATGAAGTTCACGATGCTCCACAGATCGAGCGCGCGGTTCTCGAGCGGCGTGCCGGTGAGCGCGGCCCGGTAGCGGGCCTTCAGCTCGCCCGCCGCCCGCGTCACCGCCGCCGACGGGTTCTTGATCTGCTGCGCCTCGTCGAGGATCACCACGCGCAGCTCGATCGTGCGCCAGAACGCGATGTCATGCCGCAACAGCGCGTAGTTCGTGATCACGAGATCGTGCGACATCACCTTCTCGCGACGCTCGGCGCGCTCGCG
>DATLUU010000257.1:0-3926 GCA_035577885.1 Verrucomicrobiia bacterium | reverse complement strand
CCTCGATTCGGGAGCCCCCATGCGCCTTCGCCCCCGGACGCCCGCCCGCTCGCGGCGTGTCCGTTGGATCGCGTGGTCCGTCGGGCTCGCTTGCCTGGGGTGCGCCGTGCTCCCGGCTGGCGCGGCCACGGACAAGATCGTGGTCGACGAGTTCCTGCTCCGCTGTGCCGACGCACGCCCCGATGGCGCGTTCGTCGAGCTGGTGGCCATGGGCCCTGGGCAGACGTTCGATGCCGCGCTCGGCGTGCGCCTCCTCGGCCCGTCGGGCAGCACCATCGCCGACCTGCCCGGCGTGTTCGCGAGCCGTGCCGGGCAACCGTGGCCCGAGGGGCAGCACTTCCTCATCGCCACGGCCTTGTTCGAGCCGCTCACCGGTGTCGCTCCGGACACGGTGTTCACCGCGCCACCGGCGAGTAATGGTGGCTCGATCGTCCTCTATCGAAAGTCGGGCACCACGCTTACGGTGCTGAATCGCGTCGAGTACTCGTCGACGTCGGGGCTCGCCCCGACTCCGCCGCCCGGACGCAGCGCGACCAGCACCATCCCCGGCCTCTTCCACTGGTCGCCCGATCCCTCACCGACGCGCAGCGATGGCGTGCTTGCGCGGGCTCCCGACTGCTTCGCCGACCCGCACCGGTCCATCCGCATCAACGAGCTGGCGACGCAGTGCGGAGGCGGGAACCCCTCGGGAGCGTTCGTCGAGATCGCTCCCAGCGCCAGCGGTCAGTCGCTGGACCCGGACCTGTCGCTGCGCGCATTCGACCACTCGGGCGCGCTCCTGTTCGACGTGCCGTTGGGCTTCGGCACGCTGCAGGGCCCCTGGTCCACGGCCCGCACCTGGCTCGTGGGGGACAGCCTGCTCCGGGGCGCGCGGGGCGAGCTCCCGGACCTCGTCTGGCCGGCGCCACTCGACACCGTCGGCGGCCGCGTCACGCTCCACGGCCTCGATGCCACCGGCGCCGAGGTCGTGCTCTCGGACGTCGAGTACGGGACGCCCTCGCTGCCGGCTCCTCCATCGGGTGCGTCGCTGGTGTGGGACAGTTTCACCGGGCGTTATGTCCAGCGCAGTCCGAGCACGCCCACCGACTTCGGGGGCGCAGCGCACCTGCCCCAGGGCTGCGCCCCGCCCTCCACCATCCGCATCCGCGAGTTGCTCACCGACTGCAGCCAGAGCAGCGAGCCCCAAAGCTACATCGAGCTGATGCCCGGCAGCAGCGACGAGCGGTTCGACAGCACGCTCGTGCTCGTCATCCACGACGCCGCCGACGCGGTCTACGCCACGGTCCCGGCCGGCTTCGGCAGCCGCGGCGGCACGTCGTGGCCCGTGGCCACGAACTGGCTGATCGCGACCAGTGGGATGACGAACGACCAGGGCGCACTTCCCGACGCGCTGCTGCCGGTCCAGCTCGACGCCGTCGCCGGCCGGATCGAGCTGCAGCGCCGTCTCGGCGGCCCGACGGGCCGGATGGAGACCGTCCAATCGCTGCGCTGGGGCGGAACCCAGATCGCGCCGCCGCCGGGCCAGGCGATCCGGCGATTCTCGGACACGGACTACCGGCTGCAGAACCCGCCCCAGCCGATCACGTCCGCCGGCCAGTTCCTTCGCTGCCCGCAGGCGTCGGACACGGCGATCGTGATCCCGGTGAAGGGCATGGAGGTGTGCACCGGTTGCTGGGATGGATCGCGCCGCGGGCAGTACGTGCGGCTGAGCCTGGTCGTCGGCGTACGGCTCGATCAGAGCTTCGTCCTGCGGCTCTACGACCGGCATGGGGTGCTCCTCGGCACCACGCCGAGGCTGTTCAACTCCTCCAGGGCACTGAAGGCCACGGACGAGCGCTCCTGGCTCGTGGTCGATCCCGAGTATCCGGCGCCCATCGGCTCGTTCGACGCGCTGCTCCCCGCGCCGCTCGACAGCGTGGCGGGCACGGTGGAGGTGGTATCGGTGCGCAGTGGCATCGAGCGCGCAAGCGTCGAGTTCTCCTACGGGCCCACCGAGCTGGGATCACCGCGGGGACCGGCGGCGACCGCGCTCCCGATCGTTCCCCCCGGCTACAGCTTCCGCACGTACCCGTTCACCACCGTCGTCTATCCGGAGCCGGTGTCGTTCAGTGGCACCATGAGCGTGATCCCGGGCTGTCACTTCAGCGGCACGCTCGCCGACAACGATCCGCACATCGGCGAGGTGTTCGTGGCCTGCTCGAATCGCGATTCGAGCATGCAATACATCGAGATCACCGGCGTGGATCCCGACCGGGCGCCGGACCCGCGGTTGTCGCTGTACGTCTTCGACCAGTCGGGGACGCTCCGCCAGCTGCTCACACCGCTCGTGCCGGCAAGCCTGCCGCCGGAGCTGCGTGGTACGGGGCCGCGCACGCTGCTCGTCGGCGGCCCGGCCTTCCAGGCGACGACCGGGCTCGCGCCGGATCGCACCCTCGCCGGCTCGCTCCCGGTGTCCGGCGGCACGATGGCGTTGATCTTCCGCGACCGCGTGCTCGGCGACGTGTCGAACCTGCAGGTGGTGGGCTTCCTGCCGGGAACCACACCGCAGCTCGGCCGTTCGCTCGTGCTCACGAAGTCGGGCGGGCAGCTCACCAGCCGGCACCCGGTGGCGCTGCGGTTGAACGGCGACTCGTTCGAGATCCCGGCGCCGTGCCGGGACACCGCGGTCGCGATCCCGATGGTGCTGCAGAAGCTCGCGCTGGGCTGCTTCGATGGGGATCCGCGCGGGCAGTTCATCCAGCTCGTCTCCTCCGGGACCGACGACACGCTCACGAGCGCGTTCGCGCTCCAGGCCTACGACCACACCGGGGCGCTCGCCGGCGAGGTGTCGCCCGCCTTCGGTGGCGCCAGGGGATTCCCGGCGCAGGTCGGGCGCACGCTGCTGATCGCGCGCGCCGACGCGCCGCTCCCGGTGCCGCTGGATGCGCCGCTCGGATTCGCGCTCGACTCGCTCGGCGGCAAGATCGCGCTGGTGGAGCGACGACCGTCCGGCGATCGCACTTCCTGGTCGGTCGACTACCCGGCGAGCGATCCGAGTGGATTCCTGATGGGCAGCGTGCGGCAGCTCGTCAACGGCACGACGTGGTCGCCCGGCTCGTCCCTGCTCACCGACTGGGCGTTCCGCTCCGGCACGCTGCAAGGCTGCCACTACGGCACCGGGAGACTGCCCGCGATCCAGGTGCGCGGCGTGCTCGGCGCGTGCGGCGATGGCAAGGCGGGGCCCTCCTGGGTCGAGCTGACGGCCACGAGCAATGACAGCGTGCTCGCCGGTCTCGAGCTGCAGGTCCTGGACGAGAAGACGAACATGATCGTGCCGCTCTTCCCCCGCGCCCATGCGTTCGACCGCTGGCCGGCGGGACGATCGCTGCTGCTCGCGACCGACGCCTTCGCGGCGACGATGGGCTTCGCGCCGGACGTGCGGTTGCCGAGCGCGTTCGGCAGCGGCACCGGCGAGATCTCCGTACGCCTCGCGGACCCGACGCAGGTGGGCCGGATCGAGTTGACCAGCGAAGCGCTGGACTTCGGGAGCCACCCCGAGCCGGGACGCGCGCTCACGCGCTCGGCCGGCCCGTTTGTGTCCACGAGCACTCCCACACCGGCGACGTTCGATGGCGTCACCCACACGCTGCCGCCCGACTGCTTCGTGCAGACCGGGTCGCCCGACGACGTTCGCCTTTCGGGAGTCCTGCTGGCCTGCGCCAGCGGGGGCACGACCTCGCAGTACGTGCAGGTCGAGCGCACGAGCGTCGTCGCCGGGCGTGCGCCGGATCTCCGCGTGCGGCTCCTGGACCACTTGGGGGCAACGCTCGGCGAGCGCGACCACCTGTTCCCAGCCGGCTCCGCGTTCTGGGGCCCCGTCAACTCGCTCGTGATCGGCGGGCTCGAGTTCCAGACCGCGTTCGGTTTCGCTCCCGACGCGACGCTGC
>DATLUU010000256.1:0-4451 GCA_035577885.1 Verrucomicrobiia bacterium | reverse complement strand
CGCAGTCGCGCTCGCCGTCGCTCCCGACGTGGCCCTGCTGCCGGACGTAGATGCGCTCGACCGCGGGGCTCCAACCGAGCACCTCCACCGTGAGCGGACCGGCCAGGGATGCGCGAGCGGGCCCGCTCCTCGCCAGCGCCGCCGCTGCGATCGACGTGCCAACGGACGTGATCCTCATGCTTGTGACTCCTCGCGGTCGGGGCTGCGGTGGCGGGCGGCGCGTCCGTCGCGTCGCCCGATAGGCCATAGCGCACGACCCGGGCCAACGCGGCGCGCACGCCCCGAGCCCCGGATCCGCACGCGTAACGTGGTGCGATCGCATAGGCTGGCGGGACACGGGCGACTCCGCGACGTGAGCGGGACGCGCGCGCGCGACGCGTGCGCCGTGGGCGCCGGGACACGGTCGCGTCTCCATCCGGACACACCGCCCGCGATGCGTCGGGACGGGCGCGATTCCCCCCGTGACCGTTTCTCCCGCAATGATTTGCGGGTTTCGCGCGCCTAGCGCCCGCGGCGCGCCGCGTGCTACCTTCACGCGCCATCCGGCAGGGGGAGGGCCCCGGGTACGGCCCCTTCCTCGGGCTTGGACCCGCATCCGCGCACGGCGCGGAACACGGGTGCCCCGCCCGCCGGCCCTCGCGTCGGTTCGAATCCGCCGCGGTCCCGCTGTCCCGGAGCCTCCCACGTTCGCATGACGGTCACCGTCCCGCCGGTCAAAGAGCTCATCGAGCACCAGCTCCTGCCGCGCGTCTCCAAGCCCAATCGCTACCTGGGCAGCGCGCTGGGCGAGGCGCCGAAGCCGCTCGGCTCGGCCGACGTGCGCGTGCTGATCGCGTTCCCGGACGCCTACGAGATCGGGCTCTCGAACCTGGGGATCCGCATCCTCCACCACGTCGTGAACGCCCGGCCGGACGCCGCGTGCGAGCTGGCGTTCGCACCCTGGCCCGACGCCGAGGCGCAGATGCGGCGGCTCGGCATCCCGCTCTTCTCCATCGATTCGCACACGCCCGCGCGCGAGTTCGACGTGCTCGGCTTCTCGCTCCAGTACGAGCTCCAGTACACGAACGTGCTGATGATGCTCGAGCTCGCCGGCATGCCGCTGCGCACGGTGGATCGTGACGAGCGCCATCCGCTGGTGATCGCCGGCGGTGCCCAGGCATTCAGCCCCGAACCCATGGCCGAGTTCATCGACGCGTTCGTGATCGGCGACGGGGAAGAGGTCATCCACCGCGTGGTGGAGCTGGTGAAGGTGGGCAAGCGCGAGGGCGTGAGCCGTGCTGCCTTGCTGCGCCGGCTCGCGCACGTCCCCGGGACCTATGTCCCGAGTGGCTACGACACGGTCGAGACCCGCGAGGGCTGGCTCGTGCCGCGCGCGCGCCCGGGCTTCCCCGAGCGCGTGTGGTCGGCGTACGTGAAGGAGTTGAAGGCCGAGTACTACCCGCCGATGCCGCTGGTGCCGGTGGGCGAGATCACGCACGACCGGCTCTCGGTGGAGGTGATGCGCGGCTGCACGCGCGGCTGCCGCTTCTGCCAGGCGGGCATGATCAACCGCCCGGTGCGCGAGAAGCCCGCGAACCAGGTGGTGGGCGAGGTGCTGCGCGGGCTCCAGGGCACGGGCCTGGAAGAGGTGTCCCTCATCTCGCTCAGCACCACCGACCACACCCAGATCGTGGAGCAGGTGGCGGCACTCGCCGACCTGCTGTGCCCGACACGCGTCCAGCTCAGCCTGCCGAGTACGCGACCGGATAACGTTCCCGTGGACGTGGCGCGCCGAATCGCGGCGCAGAAGAAGGGCACGATCACGCTCGCGCCCGAGGCCGGCAGCCAGCGCATGCGCGACGTCATCAACAAGAACCACACCGAGGCGGAGCTGCTGGCCTCGGTCGCGACCGCGGCGCGCGAAGGCTACACCGGCGCCAAGCTCTACTTCATGTGCGGGTTGCCGAGCGAAACCGATGACGATCTCAAGGCCATCATCGACCTCGGCCACAAGGCGTGGCAGGCGGCGCGCGACGCGGGCAACCGCGGCTTCCGCGTCACCGTGAGCGTGTCGCCGCACGTGCCCAAGCCGCACACGCCGTTCGCGTGGGCGGCGCAGGTGAGCACGGTGGAGCTCAACCGCCGGCTCGTCATCCTGCGCGAGGCGGTGAAGGGCCGTCCGATCGTGCTCAAGTACCGCGACGCCGAGACCAGTCTCCTCGAAGGCGTGTTCACGCGCGGCGACCGCCGGCTCGGGGCCACGATCGAGGATGCCTACCGGCGCGGCTGCCGCTTCGACGCCTGGAGCGAGCACCTGCGCTTCGCCACCTGGCTCGACGTGTTCGCGGATCACGGCATCGATCCCGAGCGCTATCTCATCGAGCGCGATGTCGAGCTCGAGCAGCCGTGGGACGTGGTCCAGTCCCCGGTGACCAAGAAGTTCCTCGTCCGCGACAAGCGTCGCGCCGACGAGGCCGCGATCCTCGACGACTGCCGGCTCGAAGACGTGTGCTTCGCCTGCGGCGTCGTGGACTGCAACCAGCGTCCGTGGGTGAAGCAGCCCCACGCCAGCCTGGACCTGGAGTCCGTCCTCGCCACGCTTCCGGCGCCGGCGTACGGCCGTCGAGCCCGTGCCCACAGGGCACCGCGCGCTCCGCACGGCACGTCCGCGACCGCGGGCGGCGTGGCCACCAGCACGCGGTTCCGGATCGAGTTCGCGAAGGGCGCCACCATGCGCTTCCTCTCGCACCTCGATCTCATGCGCACCTGGGAGCGGACGTTGCGCCGCTCCGGGCTGCCGCTCGCTTTCACCCAGGGGCATCACCCGCACATCAAGATGTCGTTCGGGCCGCCGTTGCCACTGGGCTTTCGTTCCCGGGCCGAAGTATTCGACCTGGAGCTCAACCGGCCGCCGGGCGTCGACCTCGCCGAGAGGTTGAACGCCGTGCTTCCGGACGGGCTCACGGTCACGGGCTTCCGGCCCATCCTCTACAAGACGCCATCGCTCATGAGCCAGCTGGAGGGCGCGAGCTACCGGGTGCGGTTCCCGGGGAGCTTCCTCGCCGAGGCCGGGATCGCTCCCGGTGCCCTCCGCTCGGAGCTCGACGACCGTGTCAAGCGCCTGCTGGCGCGCGACGTCGTGCTCGTGCGGCGCGTGAGCGAGGACAAGGCACGCGAATTCGACGCCAAACCTTCGATCGCGGCATTGCACGCCAGCCTCGACGAGGCCCCGGCGGTGCTGGACCTGCACCTGCGCTTCACGTTGCGCGCAGCGGCCCGGCCCGACGACCTCATCGGATTGCTGGTCCCCGAGGCCGACCCGCGCACCGTGGACGTGGAACGCACGGCGCTGTGGGCGGAGCGGGGAGGCGAGCGGTGTGAGCCGCTGCGCCTGCTGTCGCCGCACTAGGTCGAAGGGGAGCCGAAGGCGCGTCCGGGAAGGACGGCCGTGAAGCAGCGCATCATCATCAACGCGGACTCGTACGAGACCCGCGTCGCGATCCTCGAGAACGACGAGCTGGCCGAGCTGTTCGTGGAACGCGCCGAGCAGCGGCGGAACGTGGGCGACATCTACAAGGCGCGCGTGAACGCCGTGCTGCCCGGCATGCAGTCGGCGTTCGTGGACATGGGGCTGCCGAAGACCGGGTTCCTGCACGCCTCGGACCTGGCCGAGTCGCTGTCGCAGCTCGAGGATCTCTCGGACGCCGACGAGGCGACCGGGGACCACCGCCGCCGCCGCCGCGCGCCGGTGCCGAAGATCGAGGACCACCTGAAGAAGGGCCAGGAGATCCTGGTCCAGATCACCAAGGAGTCGATCGGCACCAAGGGTCCGCGCGTGACCCAGCAGATCAGCCTCCCCGGGCGCTTCTGCGTGCTGATGCCGGGCGTGGACCATATCGGCGTCTCGCGCCGTATCGAGGAGCGCCCCGAGCGCCAGCGCATCAAGGCCATCATCAGCGACCTGAAGCCCAAGAACGTGGGCGTCATCGCGCGCACCGTGGGCGAGGGCAAGGGCGACGCCGAGTACGCCGCCGACATCAAGCACCTGGCGCGGATGTGGCAGAAGATCGAGAAGCGCTCCCAGGGCGCGCGCGCACCCGCGCTCGTCCACCGCGAGCTGGAGATGTCTGCGGGCCTTATCCGCGACCTCTTCACCGAGGACGTGGAGGAGGTGTTCATCGACGACGCCGACTCGTTCGCGGAGATCGAGGGCTACCTGAAGGCGGTGAGCCCGGAGCTGTCCGACCGCGTCAGGCACTACAAGGGCAAGGACCCGGTCTTCGACGCCTTCGGGATCGAGGCCCAGATCGAGAAGACCTTCGAGCGCAAGGTGTGGCTGAAGAAGGGCGGCTACATCTGCATCGACCACGCCGAAGCGCTCGTGGCCATCGACGTGAACACCGGGCGGTTCACCGGCAAGAAGAACCAGGAAGAGACGATCTTCCGCACCAACATGGAGGCTGCGGTCGAGG
>DATLUU010000255.1:0-4601 GCA_035577885.1 Verrucomicrobiia bacterium | reverse complement strand
CGCGACGCGCGCAGGAATGCCCGGCGACGAGGGCGTGCGGGCCCGCGTAAGGCAAGGGGTGCTCCTGGTGTGCAAGGGGGGACAGGCCAGAGGCTGGAAAAATGGTACGCGTGCATCTGCGCGCATGTCAACGATTCCGCGCCGAGTGCGCGCGACGCCGCTCGTTCTTCGATCAAGTGCGCCGGCAGATGACCCGACAACCCGTGGAGCCATGGGCCCCGACCTCCGCTCCACGTACGCCACCTGGTTCGTGCTCGCGCTGCCCATCGCGGTCGCGGCGTTGCTCGTGCTGCTCGTGCGCCGCGAGCATCGAGGGGCGCGTGCGCGAACGCGGTTGCGCGCAGGCGAACTCTTCCGCCTGCTCTCGGGCCGCCTCTCCGGCCGCGTGCGCGGCCGCGAGCTGCGGCGCGCGGCGTCGGACACCGGCCCCGAGCCGTTCTGGGACGCGGTCGAGGCCATCACCACCACGCTCCGCGTCCGCGAGCGCCTGGCGCTCGCGAAGTCGCTCGCCAGGAACGGCCACCTCGCGCACGAGCGCCGCGTGCTCCGCGCCTCCGAGCCGCTCGCCCGGCGCGAGCTCGCCGCCCACCGGCTGGGCCTGCTGCCGAGCCTGCGGACGAGGCGCGTGCTCCGCCGCGAGCTCGTGCGCGGGCCCGAGTCGCTCCGCTTCGCCGCCGCGCGCGCGCTGGCGCGGCATCGCGACCTCGCGGCGCTCCGCTGGCTGCTCGCGCACCCGGGCACACTCGAGCGCCGGCCGATGCCGGCGTTGATCGGCCTGCTGCGCTCGTTCGGCCCCGGCGCCCGCGCCCTGTTGATCACCGCGCTCGAGCAGCGGCGCTGCGACCCGCGCCTCGAATGCGCGTGCATCGAGGCGCTGGGCATGGGCCGCTGCCGCTCGGCGCGCCCCAGCATCCAGTCGCGGCTCGCGAGCCCGCACCTCGAGCTGCGCGTCACCGCCGCCCGCGCACTGGGCCGGCTGGGGATGGAGGAGTCGATCCCCGGGCTCATGCTCGTGCTGACCGACGAGAACTGGCCGGTGCGCGCCATCGCCGCGCAGGCGCTGGGCAGGCTCTCGGCATCGCCCGCGATCGACGCGCTCGTCCGCTGCGTCAGCGACCGCTCGTGGTGGGTGCGCCACCACGCCGCCTACGCGCTGGCCGCGATCGGCGGCGAAGGCCACGAGGCATTGTCCGAGCTGGCCGCCAACTCGGCCGACATGTACGCCCGCGAGATGGCGCGCGAGGCGCTCGAGTTCGGCGACAAGGAGCGGCAGGCCTAGGCCTGGCGCCGGTTGCGAGCGCCGGGGCGACTGCCCGAGACTGACGCCATGCCGAGCCCCACGCCCCGCGACCCCCGGAAGCCCCGCGCCTCCGAGTACGTCCGCGTGCGCGCCGAGCAGGAGTCCGGCGCGAGCGAGCTGGCACGCGTGAAGTCGACGCTGCTCTCGCGCGGCCTCGCCCCGCGGCGCAAGTTCGGCCAGAACTTCCTCATCCAGGAGACGCTCGCCGAGCGCATCGTCGAGCACGCGCACCTCAAGGAGGACGACATCGCGGTGGAGATCGGCCCCGGCGCGGGTGCGCTGACGCTGCGCATCGCCCGGCGCGTGCGGCACCTGATCGCGGTGGAGATGGACACCGGGCTTGCCGCCTATCTGCGCGAGGAGTACAGCGACGTGCCGCGGATCAGCATCGTCGAGGGCGACTTCCTGGAGTTCGATCTCGCCGCGGCGGCCGCGGCCCACGGCGTGCCGCGACTGGTCGTCGTCGGCAACATCCCGTACAACGTCACCACGCCGATCCTGGAGCACCTGTTCGCGTCCCAGCGCTCCGTGCGCAGTGCCGTGCTGCTGGTGCAGAAGGAATACGCCCAGCGGCTCGCCGCCGCGGCGGGCACGCCCGAGTACGGCTCGCTGACGCTGTTCGCGCGCTACCACGCGCTGATGGAGCCGCTCATGACCGTGCGCGCCGGCGCGTTCTGGCCGCGGCCCGACGTGGACTCGATGCTGGTGCGCTTCTTCCTCCGCGAGCACCCGCCCGTGGAGGCCCCCGAGGCGCTGCTCTTCCGCATCATCCGCGCCTCGTTCCAGCAGCGCCGGAAGCAGCTCGCGAACACGCTCCAGAACGCGCTCGGCCTGCCCGACGCCGCGATCGAGCGCCTCGGCCGCCAGGCGGGCATCGCGCTCACGCGCCGCGGCGAGACGCTGACGCTCGACGAGTTCGCACGCCTCGCGCGCGCCGCGGTGGACCGCGGCGTCGACGCATGAACGGAGCCACGCGCGCCAGCGCGGCTACCACAATCCCAGTCGGATGAACTTCACCGTGGCATGCCCGCTCGAGTCGATCACGGCGCGGAAGCGGTAGCCGCCGGTGCCCTCGACGTAGTCGCCGCCCTCGGACTGGATGTACCGGCCGGCGAAGCGTCCGGAGATCCAGAGCAGGTCCTCCCCGTTCACGTGCGGGCGCACCTCGACGCTGTCGCCGGACTTGAGGCCGGGCACACGCGTGGAGTCGTGCTGCGTGCGTACCCAGAGCTCGTCGAGCCGCCGGCCGGAGTGGTTCACCACGCGCACCCGCGGCGCCTCACCGTGGCCGCATCCGGCCAGCGCGGCAGCGAGCGCGCAGGCGAGAAGCACGCACCCCGCGAGCCCTGCGGCGCGCGGGGTGCGGAACGAGAACGGTCGGGAGCGGACGCCGGTCACGGCTCCACGAACTTGTAGCCCACCTTGTGCACCGCGACGATGAACGGCTTCTCGAAGCCTTCGCCGAGTTTGCTGCGCAGATTCGAGACGTGCGTGTCCACAGTTCGAGTGGTCACACCCAGTTCTTCGTCCACGCCCCAGATCTCCTCGAGCAGCTCCTCGCGGCTCACGGTGCGGCCGCGGTGCTCGATGAGGTACTTGAGCAGCTCGAACTCCTTGAACGACAGCGCCACCGCCTTGCCGGTCTTGTACACCTCGCGCGGCTCGAAGCGCACCTCGACGTCGCCGAACGTGTACGTGGTCGTGGCCGGCGCGCCGGTGTTCATGGGGCCGCGCGCGACCAGGCGCTTCACCCGCGCCATGACCTCCTTGATGCTGAACGGCTTGGTGACGTAGTCGTCCGCGCCGAGGTCGAAGCCCTTCAGCACATCGGCCTCGAAGTTGCGTGCGGTCATCACCAGGACGGGGATCTCCTTGTGGCGCTGGCGCAACTCCTTCAACACCGTGAAGCCGTCCTTCTCCGGCAGCATGATGTCGAGGAGCACCGCGTCTGGCTTCTGCTTGAGCGCCATGCGCAGGCCTTCCTGCCCCGTCTTCGCCGTGAGGACGTCGTAGCCCTCGTAGCGGAAGTTGTGGGCGAGCCCGTCGAGCATGCCCTCTTCGTCTTCCACGATCAGGATCTTCTTCATTTGGCGTCGTCTCCCGAACGAGAACGCTCTACACGGTGCCCGTGCCGCGGCCGCCGTCCCATACGGGCAGCAGGATGGTGAACGTGCTGCCTTCGCCAGGCGTGCTGTCGACCTCTACATGTCCATGATGCGCGCGAACGAGCACGTCCACAAGCGAGAGTCCGAGCCCGGCGCCCTTCACGTCGTGCACGAGTCCGGTCTCCACCCGAGCGAACTTCTCGAAGATGCGCTCGCGCTCCTCGGGCGGGATGCCGATCCCGCGGTCCGAGACGGACAGCGAGACCTGACCATTCTGTGACGCCACGGCCACCTTCACCTCTTTCCGCTCCCGCGAATACTTCACGGCATTGTCCAGCAGGTTGAGGACGCAGTGCTGCAGCGCCCGGCCGTCGCCGAGGACCTTGGGCAGCTGGTCCGGGAGCAGCACCTCGTACTGGAACCCGGCGTCCTCGAGCCGGAGCTTGAAGCTGTCCATGGCGCTGTTCACCACGTCGCGCACGTCGAGCGGCGAGCGGTGGAGCAGGCGCTGCCCGGCCTCGAGCCGCGAGAAGTCGAGGATGTTGTCCACGAGCTGCGCCAGCCGGTCGCTCTCTCGGGTGATCGTGCGCAGGTACTTGTCGCGCTCGGCCTCGCCACGATACCGCCCGAGCTCGATCGTCTCCACGGCGAGCTTGATGACAGCGATCGGGGTCTTGAGCTCGTGCGTGACGTTGGAGACGAAGCTGGTCTTGGCGTTCACCAGCTCGATCTGGCGCAGGATGTAGCGCGCGCCCACGAACGTGGAGCCGAGCAGCACCACCACCATGAGCCCGATGAACGTCACCTCGATCACCACCAGCCGGTCGGCGATCGCGGCCGGGGCGGTGGCGGTGGCCGCGACGCGCACCTGATAGCCCTCGAACGGGCCCACCATCGCCGTCGTGCGCGCGGTCGGGAGCTGGCCCGGCTCGCGCACGTGCGCGATCTCGTTGCCGGCGTCGTCCAGCACGGTCACGGCCAGGTGGCGCGTCAGCTCGAACCCGCCGTACATGCCGCGGCCGGACGTGAGCCGCTCGAGCACGATGTCGCGCAGGTGCTCGGCCAGGAACGCGCGCGGGTTGAACCACCAGCCGCCGGCGCCGAGCGGGTTGCCATCGGGGCCGGTCAGGAGCACGGCAGCGAACGGGTGGTCGCGGCGGCCGGAGGGATCCTCGCCGTAGATCAGGAGCTGGCCC
>DATLUU010000254.1:0-6960 GCA_035577885.1 Verrucomicrobiia bacterium | reverse complement strand
TCGCGCAGCGCTTCGTCCACGCGCCCCATGCGCGCGAGCGTCGCCGCACGCTGGTAGTGCGCCTGCACGAGCCCGGGCGCGAGGCGGATCGCGTGGTCCTCGAGCGCGATCGCGTCCTCGAACCTGCCGAGCTTCGCCGCGGCCGTGCCCTCGTTCACGCTCGCTGCCACCTCCTGGTTCGTGCGCGACACGAGCGGCAGCCAGGCGATTCCCCCTGCGGCAGCCGCGAGCCCGGCCGCCGGCGCGAGCGTGGAGAACTTGCGCGCGCGCACGCCGTCCGCCACCGCCACGAGCGCCGCCGCCGCCAGCACGGCGAGCGGCGGCACCAGCGGGAAGCGATAGCGGCCAAAGACGAAAAACGGCAGCATCCCCGCGAACAGTGTGATGAGCAGCACCTGCAGCAGGCGCAGGCGCTCGCCCTCGCGCCGTGTCAGCCACAGGCCCGCGGCGGCAAGCGGGAGCAGCGTTCCAAAGTTGAGCAGCCATCCCAGCGCGCGCAGCACGAACGAGGCGCGCGCGTGCGTCTCGAACTCCTCCACGTCCATGATCTCGGTGGCGTTCAGGAGCAGCAGCAGCTTCCGGCCCGTGAGCGCCAGCCAGCGCCAGGGGTCGTCGCGCACGAACCCGAGCGCGCGACCGACCCAGTAGTCCGAGACCTCGCGCATGCTCAGGTGCTTCCCGCGCGCCGCCTCGGCCAGCTCGATCGCGTCCGTGGCCTCGAACGCCGGATCCTCGCGACCGGGACGCAGCGGCACGTAGTGACCCCCCGCCGCCGGGTCGTTGCCCATGTAGAGGTTGGGGCCGAGCTGGTACGTGGTCACCACCAGCTCGTGCCCGATGGCGTAGTTGCGGAACGTCACCGGCGCGAGTGCCAGCACCAGCCCCAGCGCCGACCACCCGATCCACGCCAGCCGCTGATCGAGCGCGCGGTCGCGGAAACGCCACAGGAGCCAGGCGGGCAGCACGGGTACGAGCAGCAGCGCGTTCTCGCGCGTGAGGCAGAAGAGCCCGAGGAGCAGGCCGGCACCGAGCCAGCGACCGGGTCGCGGGCCTTGCTGCGCCGTCGCCAGGCAGGCGATGAGCGCGGAGAGCAGCACGGTGTCGAGCACGGTCTTCTGGATCAGGCCGTCGTAGAAGATCGCGGGCGCGTAGAGCGCGAGCAGGAAGCCCGCGACGAGGCCGGTGCGGCGGTCGATGAGCCGGGTGCCGGCGAGCGCCAGCAGCACGCACGCGAGCGAGCCGAGGATCGCCTGGGCGACGAGGATGTGTGCGATCGGGTCGCCCCCCGTCAGCCGGACGAGCGCCAGGAAGTAGGGATAGAGCGGCGCCTGGTAGAAGACGCGCCCTCGCCACCACTCGCCCGCGGCGATGCGTGCAGACCACTCGAAATAGGAGTGCGCGTCCCCGAGCGGCACCTGCAGGGTGGGCACGGAGTGCGCCTGCGCGAGGTAGACGAGCCTCACCCCCAGCGCGAGCGCGAACAGCACGAGGTAGGCGAGCGCGGGCCGCCGGGGCGTGGTCATGGGAACGAGCATGCTAACGGTGGGCCGCCGCGCCGCGCCACGCCGCTCGTGGCTTGTCGGGCTCCGGGGCCACGCTTACGCTCCGCCGCTCATGTCCGGCACCATCGTCTCCATGCGCGACGTCACGCGGCGATTCGGGCCGGTGCTCGCGAACGACCGCGTCTCGCTCGAGCTGCGCGCCGGCGAGGTGCACGCGCTGGTGGGCGAGAACGGCGCCGGGAAGAGCACGCTGATGAAGGTGCTCTACGGCCTCCACCCGCCGGAGTCGGGCACGATCGAGGTGGACGGCCGCACGGTGCGCATCGACTCCCCCGCCGCGGCCATGAAGCTGGGGCTCGGGATGGTGCACCAGCACTTTCTGCTCGTGGACACGCTCACCGTGGCGGAGAACGTGGTGCTCGGGCTCGAGCAGCGGCCGCTCTTCGGGAGCTTCTCCCCCGCCGACGCCGAGCGCTCGGTGGCGGAGCTGTCGCGCCGCTACCTGCTCGTGGACCCGCACGCCCGCGTCTCCGCGCTCTCGGTGGGCGAGCAGCAGCGGGTCGAGATCCTGAAAGTCCTCTACCGCGGCGCGCGGGTGCTGATCCTGGACGAGCCCACCGCCGTCCTCACGCCGCAGGAAGTGGACGAGCTGTTCGCCGTGCTCAAGGACATGCGCGACCATGGCACCGCGATCGTGCTGATCACGCACAAGCTCGCCGAGGTGAAGGCACTCGCCGACCGCGTCACCGTGATGCGCGGCGGTCGCGTGGTGGGCGGCGGGCTCGCCTCGGAGCTGTCGATCGAGGCCATGGCCGAGCTGATGGTGGGCCGCGTGCCGGCGCCGCTCGGCGCCCGCGCAGCGCGGGTACCCGGCGAGCCCGTGCTCGAGGCGATCGACCTCGAGGCCAGGGACGCGCGCGGCCTGCCGGCGGTGACGGGCGTGTCGCTCGCCGTGCGCTCGGGCGAGATCGTGGGCGTGGCGGGCGTGGAAGGGAACGGCCAGCAGGAGCTGATCGAATGCCTCGCGGGGCTGCGCGCGCCGAGCGCGGGACGCGTGCGCATCGTCGGGCGCGACGTCGGCGGCGGGGCGCGCGCGCACCACGACGCGGGGCTCGCCCACATCCCCGCCGATCGCCTGCGGCGCGGCCTCGTCGCCGAGATGACCGCCGCCGAGAACCTGGTGCTCGGCAACCAGCGCGAGGCGGCGCGCGGGCCCTGGCTCGGCGGGCCCGCGCTCGATGCGAGCGCGAGACCGACGCTGCTCGAGCACGACGTGCGCCCGAGCGACCCGCGTGCGCGCGCCGGCCGGCTCTCGGGCGGGAACCAGCAGAAGCTCGTGGTCGCGCGCGAGCTGGGCCGCACCCAGGCCTCGGCGCTGCGCCCCGCGCGCGCGCTGATCGCCGCCCACCCCACGCGCGGCGTCGACCTGGGGGCGATCGACGCCATCCATCGCCGGCTGCTCGCGGCGCGTGACGCGGGGCTCGGCGTGCTGCTGGTCTCGAGCGAGCTGTCCGAGATCCTCGCGCTCTCCGACCGCATCGTCGTCCTGACGGGCGGGAGGATCGTGCACGAGACCCGGCCGGATGCGACCGACGAGCGCACGCTCGGGCTCCACATGACCGGCAAGTCCACGCTCATCGACACGCCGCTCGAGCCCGCGCCCGCCTCGCGCGCGGTGCCTCCCGATCCCGGACCGCGCGCGTGAGGTTCCCGGCCCGGCCGCGGCTTCCGCTCCAGGCGCTCGCACCGGTCGCGGCCGTGATGCTCGCGCTGCTCGCCGGCGCCATCCTGATCGCCGCCGTGGGCCAGTCGCCGCTCGAGGTCTACGGCATGCTCGCGCAGCAGGCGCTGGGCACCGGGTACGGCGTGGGCCAGACGCTGTTCAAGGCGACGCCGCTGCTGTTCGCCGGGCTCTCGGTGGCGCTCGCGTTCCGCGCCGGGCTCTTCAATGTCGGCGCCGAGGGCCAGATGTACCTGGGCGGCTTCGCCGCGGGCGTGGTGGGCGCGTACGTGCCGCTCCCTTCACCGCTCCTGCTCCCGCTCGCGTTGCTCGCGGCCGCGCTGGCGGGCGCGCTTTGGGCGGCGATCGCCGGCGTCTTGAAGGCGCGCTTCGGCGCCCACGAGGTGATCAACACCATCATGCTCAACTTCATCGCGTTCGCGCTGGTGGCGTGGTGGGGGCAGTCGCTGTTCATGACCGCCACCGTGCGCACGCGCGAAGTGGCCGAGGCCGCGACCATCGCCAGACTCGAGACCGTGCTGCCCTGGCTCCGCGGCTCGCCCGCCAACTTCTCGCTCGTGCTCGGCCTGCTCCTCGCCGTCGTCCTCGGCGTGCTCCTGTTCCGCACGCGCGTGGGCTACGAGCTGCGCGTGCTGGGACTGAACCCGGGCGCCGCGGAGTACGCGGGCGTCAAGACCGGCCGCGCGCAGGTGCTGGCGTTCGCGCTCTCCGGCGCGCTCGCGGGCCTGGGCGGCACGAGCTTCGTGCTCGGCTACAAGCACTGGTTCGAGCAGGACTTCACCGCGGGCGCCGGGTTCATGGGCATCGCCGTGGCGCTGATCGGGCGCAATCATCCGCTCGGCGTGTGCCTCTCCGCGCTGTTCTTCGGTGCGTTGGCGTACGGCGGACTCGTCGTCAACCAGCGCGTGCCGGCGGACCTCGTGAACGTGCTGCGCGCGCTCGTGATCCTGTTCGCGATCAGCGCCTACGCGCTGTTCGAGCGCGCGGCGCGGCGTGCGCCGCCGAAGACGGTCGCGGCGGATCCGCAGGCCGGCGGGGCCTCGGCGTGAACGCGCTCTCCGTGCTGCTCTTCGTCGCGGCGACGCTGCGCATCACCGTGCCCTACGCGCTCGCCGCCGCGGGCGCGAGCCTCGGCGAGCGCGGTGGCGTGGTGTGCCTGGGGCTCGAGGGCTTCATGCTCAACTCGGCGCTCGCCTACGTGCTTGGGGCCTGGTACCTGCACAACCCGTGGCTCGCGCTCCTCTGTTCCATGCTCGCGGGCGTCGCCACCGCCGGTCTCCACGCGCTCGTCACGGTGACGTTCCGCGCCGACCAGATCACGAGCGGCATCGGCATCAACCTGCTCGCCGCGGGGCTCACGCGGTTCGTGCTCGTGACCGTGTTCCATTCCTCGAGCAACTCGCCGCGCGTGCCGGGGCTGCCCGGGGTGCCGCTGGGGCCGCTCTCGGACCTCCCGGCGCTGGGCCCGCTGCTCGAGACCCCGCTCGTGCTCATCGCCATCGCGATCGTGCCCGCCGCGGCGTGGCTCGTGTTCCGCACGCCGTTCGGCTTGCGGCTCCGCGCCACCGGCGAGCTGCCCCAGGCGAGCGCCGCGCTCGGGCTCGCGGTCGGGCGCCTGCGCGCGAGCGGCGTGATGCTGTGCGGCGCGCTCGCCGGGCTCGCCGGCGCCTGGCTCGCGAGCGAGCAGCACTGCTTCACCGACAACATGACCGGCGGCCGCGGCTACATCGCGATCGCGGCGATGATCGTGGGCAAGTGGCACCCGGCCGGAGCCGCCGCGGCGTGCCTGCTGTTCGGCGCCACCGAGGCGGCGCAGATCGCGCTCCAGGGCAGCAACTTCCCGAGCGCTCTCTTGCAGGCGCTCCCCTACGCGGTCACGATGCTCGCGCTGGCCGGGTTCATCGGGCGCGCCACGCCGCCGCGCGCGCTCGGCACGCCATACGACCCCGAGGGCGCGTGATCTCCGACGCATCGCACATCCACAGGAATGTCGAGGACGCCGTCGCCGCGATCCGCGCGCAGACGGCGCTCGTGCCCCGCGTGGCGCTCACCCTCGGCTCGGGCCTGGGCGGCGTGGTGGATGCCGTCGAGCAGGCGACCGTGTTTCCCACGCGCGAGCTGCCGCACTGGCCGCGCTCGACCGTGCCCGGCCACGCCGGGCGGCTGGCGATCGGCACATGGTGCGGCGTGCCGATCGCCGCGCTCTCGGGCCGGAGCCACCGCTACGAGGGGTACTCGCTGGACGAGATCACGCTCGCGGTGCGGGTGATGGCCGCGCTCGGCGCGCGCGTGCACCTCTTCACCAACGCGGTGGGCGCGATCCGCGAGGACCTCCGCCCCGCCGACGTGTTGCTCGCCACCGGGCACCTGAACTTCATCGGCAAGCGCGGACTCCTGGCGCCCGACGAGCTGCGCGAGCGCGATGGCGCCCGACGCGTGGCGGAGCCCTACTCGCTGCGGCTGCGCGCGGCGCTGGGCACGGCCGCGAAGCAGGCTGGCGTGACGCTCCACCAGGGCGTGCTGATGGGCGGCCACGGGCCAACGTACGAGACCGCCGCCGAGGTGCGGATGGCGCGGACGCTGGGCGCGGACGTGGTGTGCATGAGCACGGTGCACGAGGTGACGCTCGCTGCCCAGCTCGGCTGCGAGGCCGCGAGCCTGTCCTGCGTCACCAACCGGGCGACCGGCTTATCCGACACCCCGCTCACGCACGCCGAGGTCACCGTGGTCGCCGACCAGGTGGCGGTGAAGCTCCGGGCGATCCTGGAGCGGTTCCTGGAGGCGGAGGGGCGGGGGAAGTAGCCGCCCGGCGGGGTCATGAGTTCGAGGTGGCAGACCAGCTTTCAACCCTTCCCCTGTCAGCCGCCGTCGAACCTTGACGAACCTTGTGGGTGCTCGCGCGTCTCTTGGGGAGCGGATCCTCCTGCCGCGCGTCGGTTCGGCACCGGTTCTTGACAATCCCGGAACAGATTGCGGTACATGGGGCTGGCCGGCGCGGGTTTCCACGGGGCGAGGTGCCGCGGGCGGCCAAGAAACAAGCTGAAAACGCGTTCGCGGATGTATATCCTCTCCCCCTCGAGTACCGGGATCTCCTCACGGAGGCCATTCGTGAAGCCGAATCACCCGTTCCTCGTCATCGCCGTCATCACCGCGTGCGTGACGTCCGCGGGTTCCGCATTCGCGGGATCCGGATGCCCGGACGATCCCGAGCGCTGCGTCGAGCGCGGAGCCACGGTGTCGCACCGCACGGTCGCGGTGGCACCGGCGGTCGTTGCGCCGACGGCCGCGCGCATCGCGCCCGCGACAGCCACGGCGCACAAGGCTCCGGCCGCATCCGTGACGCCGAAGAGCAAGTCGGCGAGCAAGCCCGCGCGCGTGACGCCCTCCACGCCGGCCCCGGCGACGCCGGGCATGGGCATGCTGCTCAAGCTCTCGAACGGCAGCGGCGGCGAGGTCTCACTGTTCCCCAGCAAGCCCAACGACACCGTTACCGGAGCGAGCTGGGTTCTCTAGCGTCATTCAGCGGCTCGTACCGCAACGCCGCGTCACCAGCCCCAAGGTGGCGCGGCGTTCTCGTTTCAGCGCTCGAACCCGCTGAGCTTCGCCAGCGAGTCGGGCGACAGGGCGCCGACCGTGCGCCACCCGGCGATCTCCCAGGTCGGGTAGGAGTCCACGCTGTCAGGTGAACTCCTGCTGCATTCCACGTAGGGCAGGTCC
>DATLUU010000253.1:0-6205 GCA_035577885.1 Verrucomicrobiia bacterium | reverse complement strand
GTTGAGCTCCGTCGCCCGCTCCGGGGCGGCGTTCATGATGCGGTAGAGCACGTGTTCCGGCGTGTCCGCCGCGAACGGGTGGGTCGCCGTGAGCATCTCGAAGAACACCGCGCCGAGCGCGAAGATGTCGGTGCGCTCGTCGACGCGCCCGCCGTAATGCGCCTCCGGCGCCATGTAGAGCGGCGTGCCCGCGGGCCCGCGCCGGAGCTCGGTGGTCTCGGTCGCCGCGGTCTCGCTCGCCGCGCCGCCCTGGGGCGTCCGGCGCGCGACCCCGAAGTCCAGGATCTTGATGTCGTGGTCGCGCGTCAGCATCAGGTTCTCAGGCTTGATGTCGCGGTGGACGATGCCGTGCGCGTGCGCAGCCGCGAGCGCCTCGAGGCACTGTTGCGAGAGGTCCCAGAACTCGTCGATCGGCATCGCGGTCCGCAGCCGCTGGCGGAGCGTCTCGCCGTCCACGTACTCCATGACGATCAGGACCTCGTCGCCGAGGTCGAGCACGTCGTGGATGGCGGCGATGCGGCGATCGTTCACCTGGCTCGCGCGCCGGGCTTCCTGGAGCACGGCCGCCCTGCGGCCAACCGCCCCCTGTTCGCCGTCGCCGCGCACGCGCTTGAGCGCGACACGCCGGCGCAGCAGCGTGTCCTGCGCGAGCAGCACCTCGCCCATGCCGCCGCGGCCCAGGACCCGCTCGACGCGGAACCGGCCCGCCAGCATCCGGGGCTCGCCGCCGGGGTCGAGCCCGGGCTCGGGCGGCGGATCGGGATCGTGCACGCGGCCTCCATCGGCGGGTCGGGGAGCGAGCGGATGTCGCCGGGGGATGTGCAGCCGCCAAGTATACTCCCCCCGGGGTCAGAAACGCCGGGGCCGCGACGGCGCGCCGATCGAGCGTGTCCGCTCCGCGCCCGCCACCACGGGGAGCGGATGGAGGGGAAGGGCCTCAAGATGCGGCGGTTGATGCCGGCCCGCTGGCTCGCCGCGATGCGCACCCTGCCGGACTCGCGCGCCGAGCCCGCGAGCGAACTCGCGCGCGAGACCCGCCCGCGCATACGCACGGCTGCGGCGCTGGGAACGGCCGGCTACGCGTTCCTTCTCGTCATGAAGTGGAGCGGTGTCGTCCACGACGCCCCGCTCGATCGCGCGATCGACATCGCGCACGACATCGCGGGCTTCGCGATCTGCGGCGCCGCGCTGCTCGCCACGCTGTGGCGGCGCATCCCCGACCGGCAGGTGCTGACGCTCGCGCTCGTGCTCGAGATCCTCCTTGCCGCGCTCATCTCGACCATGGCCGTGTGGGCGGGCTTCCTCCACACCGGCCACCTTCCGGGGCTGACGTGGGTGGTGCCGATCATGATCCTGTTCGCGCTCATGATCCCCGCGCCGCCACGCGAGCTGCTCCTGGTCTCGGCGGCGTGTGCCGCGACCATGCCGCTCGGCATCGCGGCGCTCGCGGCATGGGGCCAGGTCACCGCGACCGCGTCCGACTACTGGGCATCGTCGCTCGCTGCGACCATCGGTCTCGCGCTCGCCGTCGTCGCCGCGCGCACGCTGCACGGCGTGCGGGCGGAGGTGGCCAGCGCACAGCGCATGGGCGGCTACGAGCTGGTGCGGCTCATCGACCAGGGCGGGATGGGCGAGGTCTGGGAGGCGCGACACCTGATGCTCGCGCGGCCGTCCGCGGTGAAGCTCATACTCCCGGAGCGGCTGCAGGCCGAGGGACCGGCGCGCGCGGCCGCGCTCGAGCGCTTCACGCGCGAAGCGCAGATCACCGCGTCGCTGCGGTCACCACACACCGTGCAGTTGTTCGACTTCGGCGTAACCTCCGAAGGCGTGCTCTATTACGCCATGGAGCTCCTGGAAGGGGTGAACCTGGAGCATTTCGTCTATCGCCATGGCCCACTCGCGCCCCGGCGCGCCGTCCACTGGCTCCGACAGATCTGCCACTCGCTCGGCGAAGCGCATGCGAGCGGGCTCACGCATCGCGACTTGAAGCCCGCGAACCTGCTCGTGTGCACGTACGGCCGCGAGCACGACGTGGTGAAGGTGCTGGACTTCGGCCTCGCGCGCCGGGCGACGGCCGGAGAAGCGCCGCGCCTCACGCGAGCGGGTGCCTGGCTCGGCACGCCGGGCTGGATGGCGCCCGAGCAGATCTTCGACGGCGCGGTGGACGCGCGCACCGATCTCTACGCGCTCGGCTGCGTGGCGTACTGGCTGCTCGCGGGCGAGCGGTTGTTCGACGGGGAGGAGCAGGGCGAGCTGCTCCGGCAGCACGCGCAGTCCGATCGCGTGCGCTTGAGCGAGCGCGCGAAGCAGCCGATCCCGGCCGCGCTCGAGGACGTGGTGATGGCGTGCGTGGCGAAGGATCCCGGCGCGCGGCCCCGCGACGCGGACGAGGTGAGCGCGCGGCTCGCCGCGAGCGTGCCCGGCGAGCCGTGGACGTCGGCCGACGCCGCGGCGTGGTGGTCGGCGAACGGCGGCCGGCGCTGACGTCCGGGCCGTGCCCGCCGCTGTGCTACGGTCGCCTGGTGAAGAGCCATACCGCCTACCTCACCATGAACCTGCCCACGCGCCGCGGGTTCGTGAACATCACCGGCGAGGTGCGCGACGCCGTTCAAAAGTCCGGGGTGCGTGAGGGGATGGTGCTCGTCAACGCCATGCACATCTCCGCCAGCGTGTTCATCAACGACGACGAGTCGGGCCTGCACCACGACTACGACGTGTGGTTGGAGAAGCTCGCGCCACATGCGCCCACGGGCCAGTACCGTCACAACGACACCGGCGAGGACAACGCGGACGCGCACCTCAAGCGGCAGGTGATGGGGCGCGAGGTGGTGGTGGCGATCACCGCCGGCCAGCTCGATTTCGGGCCATGGGAGCAGGTGTTCTATGGCGAGTTCGACGGCCGCCGCAAGAAGCGCGTGCTCATCAAGGTGATCGGCGAGTGAGCGGCGCAGCGGTCGCCACGGCCCGGGCGCTGCAGCCGGCCGACCTGCCGCGCGTGTGGGAGATGATCCGCGGGCTCGCGGAGTACGAACGCATGACCGACATCCTCACCGGCTCGCGCGACCGGCTCGAGGCGCTGCTGTTCGGTGAGCCGCGCGCGTTCTTCGGCCAGGTGGCGGAGCTGCCGGGCGGTCGCCTCGTCGGCTATGCGCTCTACCACTTCACCTGGTCCTCGTTCCGCACCAACCCGCGCATGTGGCTCGAGGACCTGTTCGTGGAGGAGTCCGCGCGCGGCTCGGGGGCTGGCGAGGCGTTGATGCGCGCGTTCGCAGCGGACGCGCTCGCGCGCGGATGCCATCGCGTCGACTGGCACGTGCTGGAGTGGAACCCGGCGCGCGGCTTCTACGAGCGGCTGGGCGCGCGGCGCTCGGACGACGGCATGCTCCAGTACGGCCTCGACGCGGCGGCGCTGAAGCGGCTGCTCGGGCGCGACTGAGCCCGGCTCACGGCGACGGTGTGGGTGTGGCGCGCGGCCGGTAGAACGCGAACCCGTCCGCGTCCCCGGTGCGCTCGTAGCCCGCGCGCAGCGGGCGCATCACCGCGTCGCCGAAGTGGAAGTCGCGATACCACGCCTCGCTGGCCGCATCGGTCTCGAGCACGATCAGCGCCCAGCGGCGCTCGGCGGTCTCGGTGGCGATGCGCTGCGCGCGCGGGTCGCCGGCGAGCGCGCGCGAGCGGAGCGTGGAAGGATCGGTGATCGGCGAGCGACGGCCTGCCGCGAGCAGCAGCAGCGGGTCCTCGGCGAGCACGGGCCCCGGCTCCGCACGCACCACCGCGAGCACCTGCGCGCGCTTCGCCGAGGGGTCCGCGGCGTAGCGCGACTGTGCCCAGAGGTCGCGCCACGCGGCGGCGGGGAGCAGCACCGTGACCGCGACCAAGGCGAGCGTGCGCGCAGGCGAGGTCTCCCACGCCGCGCCCGCGCAGACGCCGGCGAGCGCGACCGCGGTGAGCAGATGGTTGTGGTCGGCGCCGCGATTGGCGAGCACGCCCATCGCCACCAGCAGCGCGGCCCCGGTGCTCCAGCGCAGCGGCGAGCGGCGCATCGCGGGATCGAGCAGCGCCGAAGCCCCCATCACCGCGACCAGCCCCAGCTCGGCGAACGAGGCGAGGTAGCGCAGCAGCTCCGCGGGTCCGCGCACCGGGCTCGAGAGGTTGGGCGGCGCGAACACCGTGGTGGAGAGCGCCTGCGCGTACCACGACAGCGAATGGAACGGAACGAGGAGCGCCACGACCACGACGCAGGCGAGCGCGAAGCGGAGCACGAAACGCGCGACCGCGGCGCCGTCTCGCGCGAACACGCTCATGGCGACGATCGCGAGCGGTGCCGTCACCTCCGACACCTTGCACGCCCAGGCCGCGGCGGCGAACGCCGCGCACGCCCAGCCTTTGAGCTCGCGATCGCGCAGCCACGCGCCCACCGCAAGCACCGAGAACGCCGCGGCGAGCAGGTCCGCGCGGCCGCCGAGGGTGGCGACCTTGAACAGGTTGCACGCCGCGAGCAGCGCCAGCGCCAGGCGCGCGCCGGTGCTACTCGCGCCGGCCGCGCGCGCCGCCCACGCCACGGCCCCGAGCAGCAGCAGCGCGGAGAGGAGCGAGCCCGCCCGCAGCGCGTGGAGCCACGACAGCCCGGCGAGCTTGTTCGCCGCCACGAGCAGCGGGTAGGGGGGCGCGTAGAGCGCGCCCAGGTAGTCGCTCGCGCCCTCGTGCCCCGCGGCCTCGCCGTGGAGCGCCGCGTCGGCGAGGACGGCGACGGTGCCGGTGGCGTGGTTCATCTCCACCCACGTGTCCCAGGCCCGGACCACGATCGCCGCCCAGGTGACGAGTGCCACGACCAGCACCGCGGTGACGGCCCCATCGCGAGTGACGCGCATGGCGGCGCAGTCTAGCGGCGCCGCCGCGCGGGGCGCGACTCAGCCACGCGGCAGCAGGGCGCGGACCCGGGCCGCGAGCGGCTCCGGCAGCGGCTCGGCGAGCATCGCCTCGGTCCGCGCGCGGTCCGCGCCCGTGCGCTCGAGGTGGGCGAGCAGCGACTCCGCCCGTGCCGCACGCCGTTCACGCAACGAGGGCTCGTCGTACTCGCCCATCAACCAGTAGGCGCACGCCCAGCCCTCGGGGCTCGCGATCGGCAGGCCGCGCCAGTGACGGCTCACGGACAGCCTCACGTGCACGATCCCCGCGGGCGCGAAGAACGCGAAGCGCGGGATGACCTCGGTGCGCGCCTCGGTGAAGGCGAGCTTCCAGTTAGCATGGCAGCCGTCGTGGCCGTGGAACTCGTAGTGCTCGTTGGCGAACACCGCGCGCACCTGGTCGGGCCCGGCCTCCACCTGGACGTCCCAGTCGTTCACCTCGTCCACCAGGCCGAGCGAGGCGAGCAACCCGCTCGCGCCCACGCCCCACTCGATCCCCGCCGCGTCCAGCCGGGTCGTGATCCGGCGCAGCGGCTCGATCGGCGGCAGCTCGAGATCGGGCGCGGCCGCCTCCGCGAGCACCGCCGCGGCCCCTTCGGCGAGCGCCTCGAGCAGCGGCGTCGCCGCCGCGACGAACCCGTTGCGGAGAGCGAGACCCGCGAGTCCCATGTGCCGCGCGCACGCGTTCGCGATCGCCGCCGGCACGGCGGCCGCGTCCTTCCGGCCGCGCGTGCGTGCGATGCCATCGTACTCGCCGTAGCGGCGCGCGAGGTGGGCGCGGAGCGCGGCCTGCTCGGCTTCCGGAGCGAGCCCCGGCAGCACGAGTTCGTGGAGCTCGTCCACCAGGTCGGCCTTGACGTCGCTCCGCTCGTCCTCGGCGACGACGCCGCGGATGCAGGCGTGCAGTGCCGCCGCCTGCCACTCGGCGCGCGCGGCGTCCTCGCCCACGCCCGCGAGCACGCCGGCCTCCGCGAGCTCGTGCAGCAATCGGGGCGAGACGTCGGTGAAGAACGCCGCCAGCGCGCGCGCGCTCATCGGGCGTTCACGCCGCGATCACTTCGGCGGGTTCGTGCTCCAGTCGTAGAAGCCCTTTCCCGTCTTCCGGCCGTGGAGCCCGGCGAGCACCATCCGCTTGAGCAGCGGGGGCGCGGCGAACCGCGGCTCGCGGAACTCGTCGAACATGATGTCGCAGATCGAGCACGTCGTGTCGAGCCCGACGTAGTCGGCGAGGAACAGCGGGCCCATCGGATAGCCGCAGCCCAGCCGCATGGCGTGGTCGATGTCGTCGCGGCTCGCGA
>DATLUU010000252.1:0-2355 GCA_035577885.1 Verrucomicrobiia bacterium | reverse complement strand
GACGAACGGGTAGTGCACCGGCGGGACGCGCCAGGCGTTCGCGTGCTGGAACGAGAGGGTGCCGAGCACGCAGCTCGTGATGTTCGCGGTCGTCGCCGCGTTCACGTCGTTCAGGAACCCGGTGGCTGCAGTGCCCAGAGCTGTCCGCTGACCGGAACCGATCGTGCTGCCGGTCCCGACGGTGCCCGTGATCACACCGGGCAGGTACCAGCGTGGATGGCCGCCGCGGTAGTACTTGTTGACGTTCCAGTTGAGCAGGTAACAGGTCGAGGCGTTCGGCACGGTCGACGCGCCCGCGGTGCCCACCTTGGCGACACTCGAAATGCCCCTGATCTCGTTCCCCACACTCGGGACGTAGACGAGGTCCACCTCGGTCAGCGTCGTGTCGTTGCTCACCGTGGAGATGAACCGCGTGCCCCAGGCGGTGTTAATGGTCGTCGCGAGGGTGTTGAGGTCGCTTGTCGCGATCCCAGAGCCCCCGAGCGCCAGGTAGGCCACGTTACGCCAGATGTGCGTGAAGAGGGTGCCCGTGAGGGTCAGCTTCGCGAACGTCGGCGGGATGGGCGGCTTGGGACCGGCAGGCACACCCGCATTCTGCCGAAGCAGTGGCTAGTTGTCCAGAGGGCTAACAGGCACGCCGCACTACGTGCGGAGAAGTTGAGGGGGGCACGGTTCGCTTCGCTCACACTCACCCGTCGCCCCCCCCTCTCATCCCCCCCCGAGCGGGTTGGCGCCGCGCCGGTCCAACGAGGCGGGTCGGCTGGGTAGATAAGGGATGATCAGGCCGGGTCTGCGCCAGGCGCGGGCGTAGAAGCATCCACTATCCCTACGCAGGCGCCCCGGTGTTGGTGAGCGACGCTGCGGGTGCCGGTGGGCGGCCCGCAACGCCGCTCGTCTTGCCCTGGTGAGTGAGATGTTCGCTACGACGTCGGACAGACCTGCCGGCTCACGACGTCGGCGGCGAGGGTCAGAGCGAACGAACGTCTGGGTACCAGGGCAAGATGGAGCGCGCGCCGGGGTCGTGCCGCAACTGCGGCCCCGGCGCCGTCAGTGCTCGGGAGCGGGTCACGCTGGCGAGATCCCGCGCGGCTTACTCATCCGACGATTCATGGTGGATAGAGCGAGCATCGGCGCGACGCCTTGAATTGGCGAGGGAATTGCCGCGGGTAATGGCCCAGCTTTAGTGCGGCGATGGAGCACGACGGGCACATAGAACCCGCCGGTGGGTGTCGGGAGCGACGCGAGTTCGGCCAGGTAGGAGTGACCGCGATCGCGCAGGTTCGCGTAGCCGGTGTGCGATAGGGCCCCGTCATCGGTCACGAACGCATCGGGTGTGCCAGGCAGATGGGTCAGAGCTCCGGAGCTCGCGCGTCCGCGCCCATCGAGCCAGTGCCAGCCGTGCGTGGTCCCGAGCTGCTGCGCGCCGTCCCACGTGCCGGTGAAGAAGTCGAACCCGCTCACGGCCGTCAGCCCCGCCTGGTGGGCAGTGATGTCACTGAGACGTACTGCGGTGTGGACCACGTCCGAGATGAACGCCAGGCAGTTGAGCAGGTAGCGGCTCAAGACGTCCTCGAGCTCCGAGACGCCGGGGGCGAGCCCGCCGGGGTCCCAGAGGAAGTGCCCGATGCTCGGGGTCCTCGAGCCGACCAGGAACCGCACCCGGAGTTCCAGCACGTCGGCCGGCACCGGCGCGACCGTGGCCACTGCTACGAGTGAATGCGCCGGCGCTGGGTCGCGAGGAACGTGCTCGCGGAGACCGAGACGAACGGGTAGTGCACCGGCGGGACGCGCCAGGCGTTCGCGTGCTGGAACGAGAGCGTGCCGAGCACGCAGCTCGTGATGTTCGCGGTCGTCGCCGCGTTGACGTCGTTGAGGAAGCCGGTGGCGGCAGTGCCCAGAGCTGTCCGCTGACCGGATCCGATCGTGCTCCCGGTGCCGACGGTGCCGGTGATCACACCGGGCAGGTACCAGCGTGGATGGCCGCCCCGGTAGTACTTGTTGACGTTCCAGTTGAGCAGGTAGCACGTCGAGGCGTTCGGCACGGTCGACGCGCCCGCGGTGCCCACCTTGGCGACGCTCGAAATGCCCCTGATCTCGTTCCCCACGCTCGGGACGTAGACGAGATCGACCTCGGTCAGCGTCGTGTCGTTGCTGACCGTAGAAATGAACCGCGTGCCCCAGGCGGTGTTGATGGTCGTCGCCAGGGTGTTGAGATCCGATGTCGCGATCCCAGAGCCGCCGAGCGCCAGGTAGGCCACGTTCCGCCAGATGTGCGTGAAGAGGGTGCCCGTGAGGGTCAGCTTCGCGAACGTCGGCGGGATGGGCGGCTTGGGACCGGCAGGCACACCCGCATTC
>DATLUU010000251.1:0-4093 GCA_035577885.1 Verrucomicrobiia bacterium | reverse complement strand
CTCGCACACCGGGTGGCGCATGCGCTGGTGCGCCGCGGTAATGCCCATCGACGCCGTGTAGTCGTACGTGCCGAAGTGCGCCGCCTGGAGCCGGCCCTTCGCCGCCGGGATCAGCGCCGGCAGCGCCGAGCGGCCGTCAGCGCCCATGATGAGCTGCGGCGTCTCCACCATGACCTCGAACCGGAGCACGCCCTCGTCCAGCCCCAGCTCGTGCTCGAGCGCTGCGAGCAGCCCCGCGAACACGCCCACCTGCTCGGGCACCGTCACCTTGGGGAGCGTGAGCACGAGGTTCGCGGGCAGCTCCCCGGCGCCCTCGAGCAGGTTCCCAAGGAAGATGCGCAGCGTGCGCACGCTCCGCCCGCGCAGCTCTTCGGTCAGCGGCTTGATGCGGATGCCGATGAACTCGGGGAGCGTCCCCGCCGCGTGGCCCTTCGCCACCTGGCGCGCGGCGTTCGCCACGTCGCGGTCTTCATCGGCGTCGGGGCGCGTGCCGTAGCCGTCCTCGAAGTCGATGCGGAAGTCCTCGACCGGCTCGCGCGCGAGCTTGTCCACGACCCGCGCGTACACGGGCTCTGCGAGCGCGCCGAGGCCGAGCGCCTGATCGAGCGCGGCGGGGTCCGGCGCGTACTCCGTGAGCGCGCGCCTCGCCACCTCGCCCAGCTTCGCCGCGGTGTCGGCGCGGAACAGGTGGCCGCCGCCGTAGACCACGTGCACCGGCTGGCGCCGCGGCGGGTCGCCCGGATGCAGCGCCACGAACGCCAGGTTCGCGGCGCGGAGCGAATCGAGCAGCGCGGCCTGCGCCGCGGGCAGCGAGGGATCGAGCTTCACTTGCTCATGTACTTCCAGTTGCGGTGCTTGCCCTCGCTCAACCATTCGATCGTGGTGGCGATGCGCTTGTCGCGCGTGGCGTCGGTCTTCGCCTCGGTCACCCACTGGAGGTACTCGCGCTGGTGGCCGGGCGGAAGCGCGGCGAAGAACGCCTTCGCCCTGGGCGCCTTCGCCAACGCCGCCTTGAGCGCGGCGGGCACGGGGATCGGCTGCTTCGGCTTCACCTCGCGCTTCACCGTGACCCCGTCCTCGTTCAGCTTCATCGCCTTCTTCACGTAGCCGACCAGCTCGCGCTTGGGCGGCAGGTCCTCGATCGCGCTCAGCCGCCCGAACTGTCCCCAGGCCTCGTCCGCCGGCCGGCCGCTCGGGTCCAGCAGCAGCTTGCTCTTCGCGAAACCGAGCGTGACGTGTTGCTTGAATCCCGCCATGACGCAGACGATGCCGTGGTACATGAACGCCGGGTGGCTCCACTTGAGCGTCTCCTCGAGCTCGCTCGAGGCGCTCAGCACGGCGGCGCGGATGTGCTTCAGGATCGGGCGCGCGAACGGCTGCGCGTTCGCGATGTAGGCGTCGACGCGCGGGTCTCTTCTGGGCATGGCGGCCTCCGGGCTCGCGATGAACGAGCGGGGAAAGATGCCGCAACGCAGCCGGCAATGCCAGCTACAGCAGCTGCCGCGCCCGAAAGCTCACCGTGCCACGCGCCGCGACGATGACGTGGTCCAGCACGCCGATCCCCACCAGCTCCCCCACTTCGAGCAGCCGCCGGGTGATGGAGAGATCCTCCTCGCTCGGCTCGGGGTCGCCGCTCGGGTGGTTGTGCACCAGCACCACGCTCGCCGCCGAGTGGAGGATCGCGGGCAGGAACACCTCGCGCGGGTGGACGATGCTCGCGTTCAAGCTCCCGATGCTCACGGTCTCGCGGCGCTCGAGCTCGTGCCGCGCGTTCAGGAGCAGCACCACGAAGTGCTCGCGGCGCGCCCGGGGCAGGTCGCGCACGTGCGGCAGCACGTCCTCCGGACCTCGGATCGGGGCGCGGCACGTGGGCCGGTCAATCGCGCGGCGGCCGAGCTCGAACGCCGCCACGAGCGCCGATGCCCGCGCCGGGCCCACGCCCGCGACCGCGAGCCAGCGCGCGAGCGGCCAGGCCGCGAGCTCCGACGGATGCCGGCGCGCCAACTGCCGGCCCACGCGCGTCGCGCTCCGGCCGGGCACGCCCGACCCCAGCACCAGCGCCAGCAGCTCGGCGTCGGAGAGCGCTGCCGGGCCCTGCTCGCGCAATCGCTCGCGCGGCCGCAACGCGCCCCGCGCCGGCTCCGGGCGCTCCGAGGGATCCTCCGGCGTCGCCTCGTCCACCTCCATGACAGTTCCTCCACAGGGGGCGGGGCCCGGGTTTCGTGGTGCGCGCGAAGCTGGCATCATTGAGGTTCGCTGCCCCCGGCCCCGCGCACCGCACGGGGTCTCTCGTGAGGCCGCTCGACCCGGAGTGGAATCCAGCATGCGTCGTGCCATTGCCGCCCTCTCGCTGCTCCTCGCCCTCGCCGCGCTCGACGCTCCTCGCTCGCGCGCCGACACCGGCGCGATCATGAACGGCATCGGGCTCATCGACTATCGCCACAAGCCCGACTTCAAGATCGGCGACTGGGTGCGCTACCAGATGAAGAGCCACAGCGAGCTGGGCGCGAGCGACGACTACGAGCTCACGGTGATGATCGCCGGCGAAGAGGACTTTTGGGGGGATCCCGGGTTCTGGGTGGAGACGTGGGTGGACATGCCGGGCGTCCCCCCGCAGACCCGCGCCTCGCTCGTCTCCTATGAGATCTTCAGCGACACCGTGGCGACGCAGCGGCTGCTGCTCTACACGCGCAAGATGATCAACATGCTGAACGAGGACGGCACGCCGAAGATGGACATCAACAAGCCCTCGGCGAGCACGCTCAAGGCCCGTCGTGAGGTGCAGAACCCGGTCCGATTCTCGCTCGACACCCTGGGCACGGACACGGTGGTGACGCCGAAGGGCACGTTCAAGCCGCTCAAGGTGCTGATGAAGCAGGGCACGGGCGCCACGCAGATGGTGGGCGACAGCTCCCTCTACACCGAGGTGCGCGAGAACCGCACCAGCTGGTACACGCTGGAGGTGCCGATCACGCACCTCGCGCGCGAGGACATCGAGTCGATCAACGCGCACAAGAGCTGGCTGACTGGCCGCTCGGGCGACGCCCTGCCGCTCGCGATCCGCGACCGCGGCCTCGGCACGGCGAGGCTGATCGACTTCGGCCACGGCGCCACCGCGCGCCTCGTGCCGGAGCAGCTGCGCCATACCATCGCCCAGCAGGTCGCGGCCGAGAAGGCTGCGGCGAAGCCGAAGTCCACGACGGCCAAGCCCGCGAGCAGCGGCAAGTCGGGTGCGAAATCAGGGGCGGGGACGCCCTAGCACAAGCATGTCCCGGTCTCGTGCACACCCTGACCTTGACGCTTCCCGGTCAATCCGCGCCCCGTCCGCCCGCTCGGACCGCGCCGCCCGTCACTCGTCGTTTCGGTTTTGCCGGATGGGCCCGGAAGACTAGGATTGAGGTCGCAGTGGCTGCTTCGACCGCAGGAAAGACCGCGCACCGAACCGTATCTGGAGGCACCATGAACCTCAGGAACATCGCTCCTGTGATCGCAGCGCTCGCGCTCACCGTCGCCCTTCCCGCGATCGCGTGTGACGGCAACAGCAAGACCGCAAGCGCGGAGCACTCGTGCTCCGGCATGTCACGCAACACCGCGTGGGCCGGCGCCTGGATGCAGCGCGCGAACGGCGGCCAGCTCACGGTGATCGCGGTCGCCGAGGGCAGCCCGGCAGCCAAGTCCGGCCTGCGCGCAGGGGACGTCGTGCTCGCGGTGAATGGCCGGAACGTCGGCGCGTCGAGCCACTCGTGCGCCAGCGGCACGGCGTGCGCGGTCGGGAGCTCGTTCGCCTATACCGTGCAGCGCGGCAAGGCGACGAAGACCGTGAAGGTGAAGCTGGAGAAGCTGCCCGCGGATGCCTCGACGCGCTTCGCCTCACAGGAGGCGAGCTACGAGCCCAGCGTCGCGGCCATGGTGATCCCGGTCGTCGACTGATCACGCTTCGAACACGGGGCCGGGGACCCAGAGTCCTCGGCCCCGAATCGTTTCCTGGGCCGAGCCCCTACTCGAAAAGCCCCTTGGCGTAGGCCTCCGCGTCGAACGGCTGCCAGTCGTCGAGCCCTTCCCCAAGGCCGACGAGGCTCACGGGCAGCGACAG
>DATLUU010000250.1:0-4300 GCA_035577885.1 Verrucomicrobiia bacterium | reverse complement strand
AGTGATGGCAGTTGTTCTGGCACGCCTTCCGCCCCTCCTGGATCCGGTCCACGGCCGCCTGGTGACGCACGGCTTCGGCCTGGTGGCACTTGGGGTCGCCCTTGTCGCAGGCGTGCTCGTTCGCCACGTGCAGCTGGCTTTCGTCGCGCATCGCATCGTTGGCCGAGTGCGCGCACGCCGAGATGCAGTTCGCGGCCTCGGTCGCCGGCTCGCGCGGCACCAGCACGTTGTCCGTGACGCTCTTGCATGTCACCAGCGTGGCCGCGAGCGCCACCGCGGCCACGGCGAGGAGAACCCAGCGAGCACGAGGTGAACCTCGGTCGAGATCGTGCATGGTCAGCTTGCTCCCTGAGGACGGCCCCGCGCGCCGGTCCGGTCGGTCCGGACTCGGGTTCGCGCGCTTCACAATGAAAACCAAACCATGTCGTTGCCACTGCTCGACGGCGTGCCCCGACCGCAGCGCACCGCGGTCATCGACGGCGGGACTCAGTGACCTCCATTCCCCGCGCCCTGGTCATGACAGTTGTCCTGGCACTGCTTGCGCCGGGCCTGGATCGCGGCCACCGCGGCTTCGTGGCGGGCTTCCTCGTTCGCCAGGCACTGGGCATCGCCGTTGCACGCCTGGACGTTGGCCACGTGCAGATCGCTCTCCACGCGGATCGCGTCGTTCGCGGCCTTCGCGCAATCGGAGACACAGTTCGCGGCCTCGGTCGCGGGCTGCCGCGGCACCAGCAGGTTGTCGGTGACGCTCTTGCACGTCACCACGGTGGCCGCGAGCGCCACCGTGGCCACGGCCCACAGCACCCAGCGAATGCGAGGCGAACGCTTGTCGAGATCGTTCATGGTCGACTTCCTCCCTCGGCCTCGCGCGCCGGCCCGGTCGGTCCGGAGCCAGTTGACGCGCTTCGTGTTCACAACGTGAGTGACCAACCCGCACCGAGGCTCAGGCTTTCGAGGTTCAGGAGCGCGGCGCGCAGCCGCAGTCCCGCCCACGGGCTCAAGCCCAGTCCGGCATTCCACTTCTCCGAGTCGTATTCCAGCTGCCCGCGCAGCCACGGCAGCGGCGACAGCTCCGCGGCCCCGAATGCGCCATCGAGCACGTAGCGATGCGCGGTGAACATGCGAAATCCGTAGCCGGCGGCGAGCCGCGCCCGGATCCCCGCGAGCGAGAACGGCATGCCGGTCACCGCGTACGTGGAGTGGAACCGGCGCTGACCGCGCGCGTCGTCGATGCCCAGCGACAGCCCGGGCCGGCCCGGGCGCGGGACCAGCACGGCCACGCGCGCGCTCGCCATGCGGTCCACGTCCACGAGCCGCGAGTCGGGCACGATCTCCTGGAAGCTGTGGTAGCCGCGGATGCGCGACCAGCGGAGCGAGGTCTCCACCCGCGGCAGGAAGCCGAGCGTGGTGGAGAACAATTGGTTCTCGTTCTCGCCGCGGTGGTCGTACGCCCACGCGCGCGGCACCGAGGCGAAGCCGGCCTCGAGCGTGCGGTCGGAGATCACGCCCGCCCACGGCGTGTTGATGAACCCGGTCGTGCCGGTGAACGACACCCAGTTGTCGGACTTCGCTTGCGGTGCTCGCGAGCCGACTGCGGCCGGCTGCCCGAGCCGGGCGTCGTAGGCGGCGGCGCCGTAGGCGAGCGAGGTGCGGCTCAGCTGGCGGAGGAACTCCTCACGCGAGGCCACGCCCTCGACGAACCGGCCGTTCGTCACGTCCTGGTCGCGGAAGTCGATCGCGAACCGCGGCGTGGGCTGCACCTTGAGCCACGAGCCGGTCGAGCGCGTCATGGGCGGCACCGGCAGGTCGAGGCGGATGCCGAACAGGTCCACCCCCCCGGCCCGCTGCACGAAATAGGCGAGATCGACGTCCTGGAACGTGCGCCGCACCTCGAAGTCGAAACCGCGGTCGCCGTAGAGGAACTGGCCCGCGCGCGCGCGCACGGCGACGTCGGCGACCGGCGGCCGCCACGTGAGCCCGGCGAAGCCGCTGGTGCGGTCGAGCGGCGAGTAGAGCGTGCCGTCGTTCGTGAACGCGAGGAAGCCGGTGCGGTCGGCCTGCAGGTCGATGAGCCAGTCGCCGCCGTGCACGGGCCGCGCCGCGCCGGCCGAGACGCCCCAACGGTTGTCGCCGAAGAATCCGCCCGAGAACGACACCAGCGACAGGCCCGGGATCCAGCCGAACTGGTCCACGCTCGCGCGGCCCGGGCGCACGCGATCGAGATCGGGCTGCAGTTCGTTGGCGGGGAAGTCCTGGCGCAGCGGCACCAGCACGCCGAGCCGCACGCGCGCGCCGGTCCAAGGATTGAGCACGAGTCGCGGCTCGAGCTCGGCGCGCACCTGCATCGGGTCGAAGATGCGACCCACCCGGTAGTCGACGATCGCGCCGATGTCGAGCGTGGCGTGCGCGAACGTCGGCGCGCGCATCGAGCCTTCGGGGAGCGACGGGAATCCGTGATCGCTGGGGTAGAGGACGCGGAACCCGCCGGGACCTCCGGACATTCCGGACATTCCGGACGTTCCGGACGTTCCGGGCTCGGGCGCCTCGATCACCGCCGCCGTGAGCCCGAGGCGGCGCTCGGCGGCGAGGATCGCCTCGCCCGCGGCGCGGCGCGTGATCGCCAGCGCGTCCACGCTGCGCCGGTAGCGGCGATTCTCGTAGGCGACCTGCACCCCGGCGCCGGGCCGCACCGTGACGTTCTCGAACCCGGCGTCCAGCAGCGCGTGCTCGATCGCACCCACCGTGGGTCGCTCGGGGGTCGAAGGCTCGACGCCTGCGCACGGCACCGCTGCAAGGAGCGCGAGCCAAGCACAGACGGTGAGCGGTCGCGAGTGTCTCGAACGCGGAGACACGCGGGGCAGTTCCTTTGCTGCGGCCGATGTCGGGCGCGGTGGTGGAAGCTGGTGGTCGCGACGCGGGGGATGGTTCCGTGTACGTATGCGCGCCCCCCGGCGGGTCTGTCAAGTATTGATTATGGAATACGGTGTCCTCCCCCGCTCAAAGCGGTCAATGCCCTGAGACCCGGATCCCGGGCCGGTGACGGCGCCGGATCACCCTCCCGGTCAGCGAGCACCGAGGCGGCGAAGCGCTCCATCTCCTCGAGCTGAGGGCTGAATTGCAGGAGCAGCAACTCGACGCCCGCCCGCTCGAACGCCGCGATGCGCTCGGAGATCTGTTCCGGCGTGCCCACGAGCCCGGCGCGCAGGCCGCGATTCGAGACCGAGTAGTCCTCGAGCCGCAGCTGCTGCTCGAGCTGCGTCCCGCCCACCCACTGACCGAAGTTCTCGAATCCAGGTGCGTCGCGACGCAGCGTGGTGATGCGTTCCAACTCGCTTTTCGCCTCGGCCTCCGATTCGCGGCAGACGACGTACCCGGCGACCCCGAACCGGAGCGGCGGACCACCCCAGCGCTCGCGGCGCGCTCGCATGTCCGCGATCTTCACCGCCACGCGCTCCGGCGGATCGCCGTGCATGAGGTAGGCGTCGCACGAGCGGGCGATCAGCTCCTTCGCCGCTTCCGACTCGCCGCCGGCGTAGAGCGTGGGCCGCGGCCGCGTCCACGGCTTGGGCTCGAGCACGGCGCCGTCGACACGATAGAACCGGCCCGCATAGCTGAACCGCGGCTCGGACCACATGCCGTTCACCACGCTCAGCCACTCCGCGGTGCGCGCGTAGCGACGATCGTGCTCGTCGAAGTCGGTGCCGTACTGGCGGGCCTCGTCCTCCCACCACGACGACACCACGTTCAACGACAACCGACCGCGCGCGAGCTGGTCCAGGCTCGCGGCCTGCTTCGCGAGCAGTGCGGGAGGATGGAACGTGGGCCGCACCGCGACCATGATCTCCAGCCGCTCGGTGACCGCCGCGAGCGCCGACGCCGTGGACCACGCATCGAGCGAGGGCGCATCGACGCCCTTGATGTCGTTCAGGTTGAGCTCGGCGACGAGCGTGAGATCGTACCCCAGCGCCTCGCTGCGCTGGGCGAGGCGCCGCACGTAGTCCCAGGTCGCGCTCATGCGCTCGTCGGGCACGTTCCGGAGCCAGCCGCCGAACACCGGGAGCCAGTAGCCGTACCGCATCACGCCACCTTCCCTTCCACGGTGGCGCCGGACCCGCGCTTCGCGCGGGTTCCCCCCGCATGGCGGAGCACGGCGTCGCTGCGGCGGTCGGCGTGCTCGGCCTCCGCCACGAGCCAGTCGACGAGCGCCGCGAACGCATCGAAGCCCACGACGCGCTTCGAGTCGGCGACGAAGTTGGAGAGCGCGTTGATGTCGTAGTAGACGTGCCGGCCGGTGCGGTCG
>DATLUU010000249.1:0-3584 GCA_035577885.1 Verrucomicrobiia bacterium | reverse complement strand
CACGACGAGCGTGACTGGGAGTTCGCACGCACCTTCGCGCCTTCGTCACGTCCCCCCCGCTCACGACTTCCCGGATCTCCAGCCCGAAGGTGCGTGCGAACTCCCAGTCACGCTCGTCGTGCCCGGGCACGGCCATGATCGCGCCGGTGCCATAGCTCATGAGCACGTAGTCGGCGATCCAGATCGGCAGCTTCTCGCCGTTCACGGGATTGATGGCGTGGCCGCCGGTCGCCACGCCGGTCTTCACCTTCTCCTCCTGGCGCGCGAGGTCGCTCTTGCGCGAGGTGGTGTCGCGATAGGTGCGCACCGCCGCCGCCTGCCCGGGCGTGGTCACGGCGTCCACGAGCGGATGCTCGGGTGCCAGCACCATGTAGGTGGCGCCGAACAGCGTGTCGGGCCGCGTGGTGAAGATGCGCAGCGAGCCCTTGACGCCGTCCAGCGCGAAGTCCACCTCGGCGCCGATCGAGCGCCCGATCCAGTTCTTCTGCATCTCGCGCGTGCTGTGCGGCCAGTCCACGAGCTTCAGGTCGTCCAGCAGCCGGTCGGCGTAGGCGGTGATCTTGAGCACCCACTGGCGCATCGGCCTGCGGATGACGTCGTAGCCGCCGATCTCGCTCTTGCCGTCGATCACTTCCTCGTTGGCGAGCACCGTGCCCAGCTCGGGGCACCAGTTGACCGGCACCTCGGCGACGTACGCCAGTCCGCGCTCGTAGAGCTTCACGAAGATCCACTGCGTCCAGCGGTAGTACTCGGGATCGGTCGTGTCCACCTCACGATCCCAGTCGTGCGAGAGCCCCACGCGCCGCATCTGGCGGCGGAAGTTGGCGATGTTCTCGGCCGTGGTCTTCGCCGGGTGGATGCCGGTCTTGACCGCGTACTGCTCCGCCGGCAGCCCGAACGCGTCCCAGCCGGTGGCGTGCAGCACGTTGAACCCGCGCATGCGCTTGTAGCGGCTCAGGATGTCGGTCGCCGTGTAGCCCTCCAGATGGCCCACGTGCAGGCCGGCGCCCGAAGGATACGGGAACATGTCGATGCAGTAGAACTTCGGGCGCGACGGGTCTTCCGTCGCGCGGAACGTCTTCTTCTCGACCCAGTACGCCTGCCACCTGGGCTCGATCTCGGCGTACGGGTAGTAGTGGCTCATGGCGGTGCCCCTGACCGATGTGGGTGGGGCACGCACGATAGCGGCTCGCGTCCGGGGCGTCACGAGCGGGGCAGTGGGAGGCGTCCCTCCCCCCGCCCCGCCGTCACCGCGTCACCGAGTCGCCAAGCGTTGCGTGAGCGATCGGCCCGCAGCTTCGAGGCGCGCGAAGTAGAGCCCGGGGCGAACCGCGATCCCGTTCGCGTCGCGCAGGTCCCACGCGATCGACTGCGCGCCGGCGGGGCGCGCGCCCGAGATCAGCTCGCGCACGCGCCGCCCGGACAAGTCGTAGATGGAGAGCCGCGCCTCGCCCTCCTGCGGCAACGCGAACCTCAGCATGAGCGACCCGCGTGCGGGGTTCGGGCTCGAGGCCAGGAACACCGCTTTGGGTCCCCCGACGCCGGGCACGTCCAGCGGCTCGGCTTCGAGGATCTGCACCGCGTAGATGTCGGTGTCCTTGCCATTGCGCGTATCGGTCCATGCCGCGATCGCGCCGCCGGCCCCGGTCGCCACCAGTGCGACGTCCCCACGCTGATCGTCGAGGTCGCAGAGGCGGCGGCCGCCGTCAGGGTAGGCCGCGTCGAGGACGCCGGTCGCCAGCACGTGCTGGGCCACCACGTCGTTGCTGTCGTTCCAGGCCACGACCGCTCCCCCGCTGCCGTCGGGGACGATCTCGGCCAGGTCCTGGACCCGGTCGCGGTGGCTGAGCGCGCGGCCGCCCGCGGGCCACGCGGGGTCCACGACCCCCGAGGCCTGGATGTGCTGCGCGAACATGTTCAGGTGCACGGTGAACCCCTGCCAGTTCACGATCGCCCCGCCTTGACCGTCCGAGACCGCGAGCGGACGCGACTCGATCACGCCGGCGGCGGAGATGCCCCGCCCGTTCGTGGGCCAGGCGGGATCGACCACGCCCGTCGCCAGCACGTGCTCGGCGAAGATGTGGAAGCTGTTGGCGGTGCGGCCGTCGGTCCATGCAACGATCGCACCCTGTGCGCCGTCCGACGCGATCGTCGGGCGTCCCTGATCGCCGGGTGCGGTGCACAGGGCACGACCGTTCACCGGCCATGCGGGATCCACCGCGCCCGAAGCGAGGACGTGTTGGCTGAAGACGTCGTCGCCGGTCGTGCTGCTGCGGAGGTCGTCCCAGGCGACGATCACCCCGCCCGAACCGTCCTCGACGACGACCGGGAACTCCTGCCGACCTGGCGCCGCGCACACCGCGAGCCCGTTCGCGGGCCAGCGCGGGTCCACGTGCCCCGTCCCCAGCACGTGCTGGGCGAAGATGTCGACGACGCTCGTTCCCGGCCGCGTGTCCATCCAGACGACGAACGCGCCGCCCGCGACACCGCGCCCGCCCGTGCCGTCCGCTGCGATCGCCAGCGTGTTCTGCAGGCCCGCGGTCACCGACAGCGGCGCGCCGTCCGCCGGCCACGCGCGATCCACCGCGCCCGATGCGAGGATGTGCTGGGCGAAGACATCGGTCTCGGTGACCGGGCTGCGGTTGTCCTCCCAGGCGACGATCGCGCCACCTTCGCCATCCGGCACGATCACGGGCGATATCTGCCCGCCGTCCGCGCTTCGCAATGCCAGCGAGTCGGTGAGCAGTGCCTGGCCGTCGACGGGCCATGCGGCATCCAGCGCGCCCGATGCGAGGACGTGCTGGGCGAAGATGTTGACGCTCGGGAACCGCGCGTCGTGCCAGGTGATGATCGCCCCGCCGGCGCCGTCGGTGGCGGCCGCGGAGTGCTCCTGGGCGGCCGGCGCGGTGGCGATGGCGCGCCCGCAAGGGGGCCACTCCGCCGCCGCGCGCCGCGGTACCGCGAAGGCGAGGAGCAGGACCGCCCCCAGCGAAACGCCCAACCGCACGAGATCCGATCCGACGCGCATCGCCAGGCTCCTTTCCTCCGGTAATGGATGCCGCGGCCCGCCGCTTCTCGCCCGGTCAGCGTCCGGGCCCGCCGCCCGTCCTCAAGCTGTCCAGCCCCGCGCTCGAGCGGATGGTGACGCCCTGGGCGGCGATCGGCTCGCCGTAGATGAAGTCGTCCATGATCACGAGGTCGCGACGCCGCGCACCGTGGTGATCGCGGTCGTCATCGCTCGCGGTGGCCAGCCCCACGCCAACGACGGCGTCGTCATCGTCGTCGTCGTCGCCACGGCGGTTGCTGACGTCCGTCGCTCCCGCGGCGACGGGCGCCTGGCCGGACTTGATCTCGACGCTCGCGACGCGGGCCGTGGGGAACACGACGCCCACGAACGAGAGGCCGCCGGGCGCGACCGGCGCCTCGTACCGGCCGAGGCTCCTGCCCTGCGAGTCGAGCAGCCGGATCGAGGCCGAGCCCTCCCGGTCGACGTCCGAGAACACCACGCCGAACCCGGTCGAGATCGCCGGCGTGTTCGAGCCGGGGACGAAGAACGTCTGCGTCATCCGGTTGCTGCCGACCGC
>DATLUU010000248.1:0-5466 GCA_035577885.1 Verrucomicrobiia bacterium | reverse complement strand
GACGGGAAGCACACGTTCCCCGATGGCGGCTGGACCGTGTGGCGCGGCCGCGGGCTGCTGGTGACGTTCGACCACGGCCCGCTCGGGAGTGGTCCGCTGGCCGCTCACGGCCACGCCGACGCACTGTCGGTCACCGTGTGGCGCGGCGCCGACGGACTGGTCGTGGACCCGGGCACGTTCGCCTACCAGGAGGACGAGGCCGCGCGCGAGCGCTGCCGGGGAACACCGGTGCACAGCACGGTGCACTTCGGCGGCAGGAGCCAGAGCGTCAGCCTCGGGCCGTTCATGTGGGGACGCCGCGCGTCGGTCGAGCGGGCCGGCGAGTTCGAAGCCTGCGCGTGGGCGAGCGGCGAGCGCCACGAGCGCGCAGTGCAGGTGGGCGTTGACGTGGTCTCGATCGAGGACCGCGTCTCGGGCACCGGCGCCGAGGCGGTGTTCGCGCTCGCCCCGGGCGCCTCCGCGACGGTCGCAGGCACGCAGGCGGATGTGGTCGCGGGCACCTCGCGCGCGCGCTTCACCGCCGAGGGGCTCGAGCCCTGGCGGGTCGAGCCGGCGGAGCACGCGCCGCGCTTCTCGCAACGCGTCCCTTCGTTCAAGCTGGTGGCGCGCTTCACCGGCGCGCGCGCACGTACGAGGATCGAGACCAGCGCCGCGCGCTGAGCCGGCGCATCTTCCCCGGGAGGTCCGAGTGCCGCACATGCAAGGCAATGCAGGCGAGATCCACGAGCTGGCACGCTACGAGGTGCGACCGGCGGCCCTGGCCGAGTGCGTCGCCGCGATCCACGAGTTCGTCGCCTACGTTCGCGCGAACGAGCCCGGCGCGCTGCGCTACGAGGTCTGGCAGGAGACCGAGCATCCCACCCGCTTCGTCCACATCTTCGTGTGGAAGGATGCCGAGGCGAACCGCATCCACGGGGAATCCGCCGCGGTGAAGAAGTTCGCCAGCATCCTCTACCCGAATTGCCTCGCGCCCGTGGAGTTCGTCGAGTACACGCAGCTCGACGCCAACGCCGCGTTCGCACGGCTCTAGCCATGCTCCGGAGACTCCTGCTCCTGGGGCTCGTCGCGCTCCCGCTCCTCGCGCCGCGTGCGTACGCCGCGGCAACTTCTAAAGACAGCGCCGTCGTCCGCCCCGCGACCCGGGACTACATCGCCGAGGCCCGCGCCGCGTTCACGCCCGAGAACCGCGCCTACCAGCGCCAGCGCGTGGCGCTCGCCATCGTCTCGCCGCTCGTCGGGATCGCGGTCGGGCTCCTGCTCCTCTTCACCGGCGTGGCGCAATGGCTGCGCGATCTGGCCAACGCGCGCGCGAAGGGGCAATGGGCACGCGTGCTCGTCTTCTTCACGCTCTACTCGGTCATCATGGCGGTGGTGCTGCTGCCGCTCGACTGGTATTCCGGCTGGGCGCTCGAGCACCGGTTCGCGCTCTCCAACCAGTCGCTCGGCGACTGGGCGCTCGACCAGGGGAAAGCGCTCGCGTTCCAGATCGTGGCGGTGGGCGTGCTCCCGCTGCTGGCGCTGGCGATGCGCGTCGTCGACGCCCACCCCCGGCGGTGGTGGCTGTGGCTCTCGCTGGGCGCGCTGCCGGTGGCCGCCGCCAGCGTGCTGCTCCAGCCCCTGGTGTTCGATCCGCTGTTCAACAAGTTCACCCCGCTCCACGACGCCTCGCTTCGTGACGACATCCTCGCCCTCGCCCGGCGCGCGGACATCCCCGCACGCAACGTGTACGAGGTGGACATGAGCACGAAGACCAAGAAGGTGAACGCCTACATGACCGGCTTCGGCTCGTCGCAGCGGATCGTGCTCTGGGACACGACGCTGAAGCAGATGTCGCGCGACGAGATCCTGTTCGTGATGGGCCACGAGATGGGCCACTACGTCCTGCACCACATCTGGAAGGGGCTGGCGTGGGTGGCGGCCGGCTCGTTCGCCGTGCTCTGGCTCACCGCGTGGTTCGCGCGCGCGCTGCTCGCGCGCTTCGGCGGGCGCTGGAACGTGCACGCCGCGGGGGACCTCGCCGCGATCCCGCTCCTGTTCGCCATGCTGATGTGGGTCAACTACCTGGGCGCGCCGGTCGCGAACGCGATCTCGCGCGGCGTCGAGCACGAAGCCGACGTGTTCGCGCTCGAGATCACGCACGACAACGACGCCGGCGCGCGCTCGTTCCTGAAGCTCGCCGAGGGCAACCGCAGCGACCCCGAGCCCGCGGGCTGGGTGAAGCTGCTGTTGTTCACGCACCCGCCGCTCGGCGACCGCATCCGCTTCGCGCTGGACTACAAGCCGTGGGAGCGGGGGGAGCCGAACCGGGCCTATCGCGGGAAGTGACCGGCCGCGGCCGGCATCGCCCAGGTTCGCACGGTGCCGTTGCCGCCCACGGTGGCGAGCCGCGAGCCATCGGAGGCGAACGCCAGGTCTTCCACCGTGGATCCCTCGTGGGGCGCCCAGTCGGCCGCCGTGTGGCCACTGCGCACCCAGAGCACGCGCGCGCGCGCGCCGAGCGAGGTGGCGAGGAGCTGGCCATCGGGGGAGAGCGCGAGCTTCTCGAAACGCCCCGCGCCCCCGAGCACGAGCCGGCGCCGGAAGTGCCGGGTCGGGAGATCCCAGACCGAGACGTGCATCGTGGACTCCGCCACGGCGAGTGTGCGGCCCGTGGCGGACAACGACAGCTTCCACGGGCGGGCGTCCTCGAACACGTCCAGCGTGAAGCTGGGCTCACCCTCCTCGCCCGCGGAGACCACACGCAGGTCGAGCGGGACGACGAACTTCTCCAGAGCCTCCGCCCACTGCAGCGAGCCCGGCCCGCCCCCGAGCAGCCCCTGCCAGGTGGCCCGACCGGAGCCCACGTCCAGGAGCTGGCCGAACGCCCCGTCCGTCCACAGGAGCCGCGAGCCGTCGGCGGAGAGCGCGAGCGTGGCGGCGTTTCCCGCGGCGGCGAATAGCGGGCGCAGGTCCCTGGTGGCGAACACGCGCACGCTGTCCGCGGTCGCGACCGCGAGCGTCTCGCCCGCGCCACTCACTGCGAGCCCGTGCGCGGAGTGGGAGGGGATCTCGGGAAGTCGTGAGCCCGCGCGCTCGTGTCCGCTCCCCGACTCGATGAGCGAGACGCCCCAGCCGCCCAGCGCGACCACGAGCAGCGAATCGTGGCAGGCCCAGCGCACCTCGGATGCGCCGGGCGCGCTCGCTTCCTCGACCAGTCTCGGGCGTCCGGCGCAGCCGACAAGCACGGTGGCGAGCGCGAACGTTCCGAGGGACTCGAGGAACGGCAGGTGGCTCTTCACGAAACGGCCCACGCGATGTTCCAGCGCACGACTGAGAAGACCACCCGCGCGCGGCCACGTCCAGCGGACCTCGCCCGGCTCGCGACCGGCCACCTCCATACCCCGAATCCGCTAGCCTGCTCCATCCATGCCGGTCACCCGCGCTTCGCTCGTCTGGCTCTTCGACATCGACGGCACATTGCTGCTCACGAAGGGCGCCGGCCGCGAGGCGCTCATGCGGGCGCTCCTCGCCGAGTACGGGATCGAGGACGATCTCAAGAGCATCCCGTTCGCCGGGCGCACCGACCTGCTCATCGTGGGCGACATCGCGGCGAAGCACGGGCTCGACCTCGGAGACGGCGCGCTGCCGCGATTCTTCAAGGTCGTGGCCGGCCACATGCGGACGCTCATGGACCCTCCGCGCGGCGGGCTGCTGCCGGGCGTGGAAGCGCTCCTGCGCGCGATCGCGTCCGAGCCCGCATGGGTGACGGCGCTCTTGACCGGGAACGAGTCCGAGATGGCGCGCATCAAGCTCGAGGCGTTCGGCATCCACGATGCGTTCGCCTGGGGGGCGTTCGGCGACGAGGCCCCCGACCGGAACGAACTCGCGAAGCTCGCCGTGCGCCGTGCCGCCGAGCGCCACGGCGTGCCGCCCGGGCGCTGCGTCGTGGTCGGCGACACCGAGCACGACATCGCCTGTGCGCGCGCGGCCGGCGCGAAGGTCGTGGCGGTCGCGACCGGGAGCCAGTCGAGCGAGGTGCTGGGGGCATGTGGCCCCGACCTACTGGTCGAGAACTTCGAGTCGGTGCGGCCGATTCTGCAGTGGATTCGCCTCGTACGCTGAATCGCCGCTGGCGCGCATCGCCGCTCGCCTACTTGAGGAGCTTCTCCAGGGCCGCGTGGTCGTCGCGCGCGAACGCTTCCTCGGCGTGCAGGCTGTCGCGGTCGCGGAACAGCGTCGCCACGGCGACGATCCTTCCGCCCGCGCGATAGGCCACGGTCGCGTCGCGTTTGGCGATGCTGCCCGCGACCTGGATCGCGTCCCAGCGCTCGGCGTGGCCGACGTAGTTGATCTGCACGTCGTAGTGCTGGCTCCAGAAGAACGGCACCGTCTTGAAGCGTTCGTTCCGGCCCAGCATGTTGCGGGCCGCGGTCTGGCCCTGCTGCTGCGCCACCACCCAGTGCTCGATGCGCTGGCTGCCGCCGGGGACGGGGTAGCGCGCGATGTCGCCCGCGGCGTAGACGTCGGGGGCACTCGTGCGCAGGAACTCGTCGACGACGACGCCCTTGTCGACCTCGAGCCCCGCGGCCTCGGCGAGCGAGGTGAGCGGCCGCACGCCCACGCCCATCACCACCAGCTCCGCCGCGAGCTTCGTGCCATCGTCGAGCGTGACGTCCTTCGCGGTGATCGAGGCCGGCTTGCGGCCGAGATGGAAGACAACGCCGTGCTCCTCGTGGAGCGCGCGCACGAAGTCCCCCAGCTCGGGGCCGAGGATGCGCTCGAGCGGCCGCGCGTCCGGCGCCACCACGTGCACGTCCATGCCGCGCGCGCGCAGCGAGGCGGCGGCCTCCAAGCCGATGAAGCTGGCGCCGATCACGACCGCCGGCTGGCCCTTCACCACGCGGGCGAGGATGCCGCGCGTTTCGGGGAGCGCGCGCAGCGTGAACACGTGGGGCAGCCTCGCACCGGGGATGTCGAGCCGGACGGGCGCGGCGCCGGTCGCGAGCAGCAGAGCGCCGTATTCGAGCGTGCGGCCGTCGGCGAGGTGCAGGCGATGCGCCGCGGGCTCGAGCTTCGTCACCTCGACCCCGGGCATGAGCGTGAGATCGTTCTTCTCGTAGAACGACTCGCTGCGGATCGGCAGCCATTCCTCGGGGGCGACACCGGAGAGGTAGTCTTTCGAAAGATTCGGCCGGTCCATCGGGATGAACTCAGCGTCACGCCCGATGAGCGTGATCGGCCCGTGATAGCCCTCGCGCCGGAGCATCGCAGCCGCGGCATCCGCGGCGCCTCCCGCACCCACCATCACCACGGAGGCGGGACCGTCGCTCGACGTGCGCGTCGCGACCCCCGGGCGCTTCACGCCCACGCGGACGCGATCGCCTTCACGGAACACCTCCCAGGTGTGGATATCGCGCGGGGAGGGAGGTCCGACCGCCTCGCCGGTGCGGCAGTCGAACCAGGCGTGATGCACGGGGCAGCGGATCT
>DATLUU010000247.1:0-9187 GCA_035577885.1 Verrucomicrobiia bacterium | reverse complement strand
GAGACGAGGAAGTTCGTGACGTCGGCCGCACGTTGGGGGTCGCGGTCCTCGAACCCCACATCCAGGATCCCTGCCGCGTTCTCCTTCACCGTGAGGTGGCGCTGGAACTCCTTGACCGTACGGTCCATGACCTTCTTCCCGTAGATCTTCGAGTACCCGAACTGCCTGATCGCAGCCTCGCTGAGCAGGCGGCTCTTCAAGATCTCGCCGAACACGTCTGAAGGTGTGCTGGTGGTCTTGAAGCCCAACGTGCTCAACGCATTCGACTGGATCATGCCGGAGAGCATCCCGAATCCCGATTCGCCGGTTTCCGTGGGAGGCAGGAGCGTGCTCTTGGCGCGGTACCAGCTCGGGAGCAGCAGCGAGATGCCGGCGGCCAGGAGCACCGCGGTGCCGACGATCCCGGCATAGATGCGCCATCGGGACCGGAACGCCTCGATAAACCGCTGGGCCTGCGGGGCGGGGTCAGGTTCCAATCGAAGCGCGGCGGGTTCGTCCGGCTCGAGCGGGAACTCCCGCGGGTCGGGTCTGGGCCGATCGGGATCGTGAACGGCAGGCATGGTCTGTCCTCCATGGCAGGGCGTGCCTTCCGAGGCGACTACGGACCGTAGGAGGTCGCTTTCCCACCGTCAAGCCCTGCGCTATGTGATTGCCGCGCGCCCCCTCGTCAGCGACGCACGGCCCTGAGCACCGAATCGTAAACCGCCGGCAGCTTCTGCGTGCCACCCGCGGCAGTCCACCAGCGCGGCTGCTGGCTGTAGATCCAGACGTAGCGGTCGGTGTGATCCATCGCCGCCTGCACCGAGGCGGCGAACGCCGACGGAGTGAAGTAGTTCGAATCGGGGTGATCGGCGTGCCACCCGAGGTGGTCGGAATTGAAGTCCAGCCAGATCCCGAATCCGACCGAGAGCCGGCTCATGTAGCGGTCCGGCTGGGCGACCAGGCGCCGAACGGCGCGGCGCATGGTATCGGCCTTGGCGGCGAACATCGCCGGATCGTGATAGGCGTACGAGGACTCGTAGCCGTCCACGATCACCGAACTGTCGCTCGCGGCGTCGACCATGCCGTCGAGGAACGACGGCAGCAGGCCGTAGCGCGTGTCGATGACCGGCTTCTGGTAGCCGGCGCTCTCGGTCAGCGGCTCCGAGTATCCGAAGGTCAGGAACACGGTGAGTCCAGGGTAGCCGCGCTCGAGCGCGGCCATCGCCTCGCTGCCGCGCTTGCGCACCTGCGCGTACAGGCTGTCCGACGAGTGGTGGTAGGTCTTCGTCTGGGTGTGGAAGTTCCAGATCTCGTGCTTGTACGGCTCGGTGTCGAACAGGATCCCCGGGCAGCCGCCCTGCTTCGCCAGGCGCGCGGCCAGCTCGAGGTTGTTCATCACCGCGCCGTGGTCCTCGAACCAATCCAGATCCCCCGGCGTGACGTTGACGCGCAGGAAGTTCTCGCGAAAGCGCCCAAACTTCGTGGCCACGAGATCGGCGCGAGCGGAGTCGAGATCGCTCGCCTTGTATCGCGCGTGCCCCCAGATGTCCCAGGTGAGGCTGCGCACCGTGCCGCTGGGCAGTCGGAAGTTCACGTGGAACACGCAGCCGTCGAACGGGCTCGCCTGCAGTTGGGCGATGTGGTCGCGCATGAAGCGCGTGTCGGGCTCGTCCCAGCCGAACTCGATGAGCTTCTTGCCCGGCGAGCGAGCGCCGATGGCGCATGTGCCTGCGATCGCCAGGGCCGCGAGGGCAGCGGCCCGGACGGCGGATCTCACGGGGCTCCGCCTTTCGCGCTGAGGGTGGTGTAGAGCTCGGCCAGCTCCTCCACCATACGCTCGACCGCGAATTCGTCCACCCGCGCGCGCCCCGCGGCCCCCATCCGCCGCGCCAGCGCCGGGTCGTCGGCCAGCGCGCGGAGGTACCGCGCCATCGCCGCCATGTCCCCGACGTCCACGAGCCAGCCATTCTCGCCCGGCGTGATCGCGTCGGGAGCGCCGTCCACCCGGGTGGCCACGATCGGCAGCCCCGCCGCCATCGCCTGCGGGAACACGCGCGGCAGGCCCTCCCAGCGCGAGGCGAGCGCGAACACGTCGAACGCGCGCAGCAGCTCGGGCACGTCGCGCCGGAGCCCGGCCAAGTGGACGCGCCCACCGAGCCCCGCGCGCGCGATCGCAGCCTCCAACTCGCCGCGCCACGATCCTTCGCCCACGTAGACCAGGTGCGCCTCGGGATGCTCCGCCGCCACCGGCACGAACGCGGCGAGCAGATCGAGCGGAGCTTTCTGTCCCTCGAGCCTGCCCACGCTCCCGATCACGAACGCGTCGCGCGGCACGCCGATCCGGCGCCGCGCCTCGTCACGGGACGTGCGCACGTCGCGGAACGCCTGCACCTCGATCCCGGAGCGGATCAACCGGTATTGCTCGGGACGGCCGATCCCGAGCGAGAGGCCCTTGTCGCGGTTCGGGGCGCCGACGACGACGATCGCGTCCGTGAGCGGTGCGCACAGGCGCTCGAGCACCACGTAGAACCAGAAGACATGCCAGGGCTGGTGATCGTTGAAGCCCCAGCCGTGCGCGGTGTGCACGATCACCGGCACGCCGGCGAGCCGCGCCGCGATGCGGCCGAGGATGCCCGCCTTGGACGAGTGCGTGTGCACGACGTCGTAGCGGCCGGCGCGCATGGCGCGCCGCAGCCGCAGCATGGCGACCCAGTCGTGCCAGGGGCTCACGCGCCGCACCAGGTTCGGCTCCACGATCACCTGCACGCCGCGGGCGGCGGCCTCCTCGTGCAGCGAGCCCTCGAGCCCGGTCTCGGGGCCGGTGACGAGCGTGCTCGGGTAGAGCGTCGGGTCGATCAGCGCGCACGACAGCATGGTGTTCTCCTGCGCGCCCCCGACCATCATGCGGGTGATCACGTGCAGCACGCGCAGCGGCCGCGCGCGGGCGGGCGCGGGAGCGAACGCGGTCGCGGTGGCGCCCCGCGATCCCATGCCGGCGACGCTCACGCGCGCGCTCCCGCAGCGGGACCGAGCCGCGAGGGGCGCAGCGGGCGTCCGCACTCGATGAGCCGGGCGGTGTCGGCCGTGGCGACCTCGCGCCACCACAGCTCGAAGCACAGCGCGGCCCACAGCGCACCGGAACGATCCCGGTGACGGCGGTGCTCCTGGTGCCAGCGTCGAATCACGTCCATGTGAAACAACCCGCTGCCTCGACCGGCGAACGTGTCGCCGGCCAGGGCGTCCAGTGGACCCCGGAGCCAGTCCTCGATCGGGACGGAGAACCCATGCTTGCGACGCGTCGCGATCTCGGATGGTAGAACCCGCTCGGCCAGCCGGCGCAGGATGCGCTTGCCGGTCGCGCCTTCGATGCGGCTGGAGATCGGGAGCGCCGCAGCGAAGCGAACCAGGGCATCGTCGAGGTAGGGCACGCGGCCTTCCAGCGAAGCCCCCATCGTGCTTCGATCTTCCTTGAGAAGCAGATCGTCGGGAAGATACCACAGGTGATCCGCGGCGGACGCCAGCGCGGCGGGCGATGCGGGAGGTGACGCGAACTCCCGCTCCATCTCCGCGGCGAGAGCGCTGGCGACCGCCGCGGGATCCACCGCGAGCGCGGTCGCCTCGCGCCACGCCGAGGGCCGCGCCGGCTCGAGCGCGGAGAGGTAGGCGGCGAGGAACGGCCCGCGCCCGCGCGCCTCCAGGAGCTTGCGCGCCATCACCAGTCGCTCTCCGGCGAGCGTGCGGCGGTGCTGATCGCGCTCGCCCAGGGCCCGCGCGCCCGCGCGCGCGAGCGCCGGGGGCAGCCACTGGAGCTTCGCGAGCAGTCCGGGCAGGCGGTGGCGCCGGTAGCCGCCGAACAGTTCGTCGGCGCCGGTGCCGGAGAGCACCACGGTGACGTGCTCGTTCGCGGCGCGTGCCACCAGGTGCGCCGGCACCGCCGCGGGATCCGCGCACGGCTCGTCCAGGAACGACACCACGCGCGGCAGCTCGCGCGCGAGATCCACGCTCACCGTGGACTCGTGGTGCCGCGTCCCCAGTGCCTGCGCCACGGTGCGGGCGTACGCGCGCTCGTCGTGGTAGCCGCCGCCCTCGAAGCCGATCGCGAACGTCTTGGTCTCGCGTCGCACCTCCTCGGGCAGCAGCGCGGTCATCAGGCTCGAATCGATGCCGCCCGAGAGCAGCACGCCCACCGGCCGGTCGGCGAGCAGCATGGCCTGGGTCGACTCGCCGATCCGCGCGCCCACCTCGTCCGCGAGCTGGTCCAGGGAGCGTGCGGCCAGCGCTGGATCGGCCTCGAAGGCGGGCCAGGCCCAGTAGCGCTCGATCCGGAGCCCCGCCGGCGTGGCCACGAGCCGGCAGCCGGGCCGGAGCTTCCGGATGGCGCGGAACGCCGTGGCCTCGCCGGGCACGAATCCCAGCGCGAGGTAGCGCCCGACCCCGTCCAGGTCCAGCTCGCGCGGCAGCCCGGGATCGGTGAGCAGCGCCTTCATCTCCGAGGCGAACAGCAGCCGGTCGCCCAATCGGGCCCAGTAGAGCGGCTTGACGCCGAGGGGGTCGCGGGCGAGCAGCAGCGTGCCGTCCGCGGTGTCGTGGATCGCCACCGCGAACATGCCGCGCAGGCCCTCCACGGCCGCCACGCCGCGCTCGAGCCAGAGGTGGGGCAGGAGCTCGGTGTCGGTGCGCGTGCGCAGGTCATGGCGGCGGGCGAGCTCCGCGCGCAGGCGCGGGAAGTCGTAGAGCTCGCCGTTCTGCATCGCCCACACCCGGCCGCTCGCGTCGCTCAAGGGCTGGTGGCCGCCCTCGACGTCCAGGATCGAGAGCCGGCGCACGCCGAACGTCGCCCGTCCCGGCTGCTCGAGCCCGGCGTCGTCCGGACCGCGGTACTCGATGGCCTGCAGCATCGTGGCCACGCGCTCTCGGTCCTCGAGGCGGGCCCGTTCGCCGGGGGGTGCCTCGCCGAGGCGATAGATCCCGGCGATCCCGCACATACGAGCCTCCAGTGCATGTGGCGGGCGAGGCCCGCAGGCCATCCTCATGACAGCCGCGCCGAGCGTACGCCAGCCCTGCCGGCGATGTCATCCGCGGCGGTCCCGTGGCGTTTGACCGCGGCGCGGACCACCCCTAGCTTGACGGCCCGAATCCAATCCGAGGGTCATGGATGGCCCGGGCGAGGCCTCTCGATCCGGGTTCCACGGCTCGCCACCTCGCACGAACGCGAAAGGATCCCACCTTGTACACGCTCACCGTCGTGGGAACCGGATACGTCGGTCTCGTCTCCGGAGCCTGCCTCGCCGACTTCGGCAACAAGGTCATCTGCGTCGACTCGGACGCGGTGAAGATCGAGAAGCTCAAGGCCGGCGAGCTGCCGTTCTTCGAGCCCGGCCTGCCCGAGATGGTGGCGCGCAACGTCAACGAGGGCCGGCTCACGTTCACGACCGACCTGCCCGCCGCGGTCAAGGCCTCGAAGATCGTGTTCATCACCGTGGGCACGCCGCCGCGTCCCGACGGCAGCGCCGACACGAGCGCGATCTATGCGGTCGCCAAGGTCGTGGCGCAGAACCTCGACGGCTACACGCTCGTGGTGCAGAAGAGCACCGCGCCGGTGGGCACCGCGCGCGAGCTCTACGACTGGATGAAGAAGCACGGGAAGAAGGGTGGCGAGTTCGACGTCGCCTCGAACCCCGAGTTCCTGCGCGAGGGCTCGGCGATCGAGACGTTCATGCGCCCGGACCGCGTCGTGATCGGCGCCGAGACCAAGAAGGCGCAGGAGATCCTGAAGAAACTCCACGACCCGCTGTTCCTGATCGAGACGCCGATGGTGCTCACGAACCTGGAGACGGCGGAGCTGATCAAGTACGCGGCGAACTGCTTCCTCGCCACCAAGATCTCGTTCATCAACGAGATCTCGAACGTGTGCGAGGCGCTGGGCGCCGACGTGCAGGTCGTGGCCAAGGGCATCGGCATGGACCGGCGCATCGGCAACAAGTTCCTGCACGCCGGGCCCGGCTACGGCGGCAGCTGCTTCCCCAAGGACACGCACGCGCTGGCGAGCTTCGCGCGCGGCGCGGGCGAGCGCGTGGGCATCGTCGAGGCCGCGATCGAGGCGAACGAGCGGCAGATGGCGCGCATGGTGGACAAGGTGTGCGACGCGGTCGGCTCGCCGAAGGGCAAGACGGTCGCGGTGCTCGGGCTCGCGTTCAAGCCCAACACGGATGACATGCGGGCGGCGCCGTCGCTGAGCATCCTCCCGGCGATGCGCAAGCGCGGTCTCAAGGTGGTGGCGTTCGATCCCATCTCCATGGAGCGGGCAGCGGCGATGCCGGAGCTGCAGGGCGTGGAGATGGCGAAGGACGCCTACGAGGCGGCGCGCGACGCGTCCGCGATCGTGATCCTCACCGAGTGGAACGAGTTCCGCACGCTCGACCTGGCGAAGTTGAAGCGCGCGATGAAGCAGGCCGTACTATGCGACCTGCGCAACATCTACACGCCCGAAGAGGTCGAGGCCGCGGGCTGGACGCACGTGGGCGTGGGCAAGGGACGCCCCGGTGTGCGCGCGGTCAAGCGCGTGGTCACGAGGCGCAAGGCCGCGAGCGCATGATCCACGGCGTGCTCACGAAGCCGCTCAAGGTGATCCCCGACGAGCGCGGCTGGCTCATGGAGATGCTGCGCGACGACGACCCGTTCTACCAGCGCTTCGGCCAGGTCTACCTGACCGTGGTCTATCCCGAGGTGGTGAAGGGCTGGCACTACCACAAGAAGCAGACGGATCACTTCGTGGTGGTGAAGGGCATGAGCAAGGTGGTGCTGTACGACTCGCGCGAGGACAGCCCGACCAGGGGCGAGGTGAACGAGTTCTTTCTTGGGGACAAGCACCCGGTTCTCCTGGTGATCCCGCCGCTCGTGCTCCACGGCATGAAGGGGATCGGCGTGGAGCCGGCCTACCTCGTGAACGTGCCCACGTACCACTACGACTACAAGGATCCCGACGAGCATCGAGTGCCGGCGCACGACCCGTCTGTTCCCTACGACTGGAGTCGCAAGGATGGCTGAGCGGTCGAGCCTCTCGCGGGCGCGGGTGCTGGTCACCGGCGGCGCGGGGTTCATCGGTTCCAACTTCGTGCACCGGCTGCTGGCGAAGCACCCGGGCGCACACGCCGTCGTGCTCGACGCGCTCACGTACGCGGGCCGGCGCGAGAACCTGGACGGCCTGCCGGCGACGCGGCTCACGTTCGTGCACGGCGATATCCGGAACAGCCAGGACGTGGCGGGTGCGATGAAGGGCTGCGACCTGGTGGTGAACTTCGCCGCCGAATCGCACGTCGACCGCAGCATCGAGACGCCGGGCGAGTTCATCCAGACCGACGTCTACGGCGTGTTCGTGCTCTGCGAGGAGGCGCGGCGCCAGAACGTCAAGCGCTTCGTCCAGGTGAGCACCGACGAGGTCTACGGCGAGGTGCTCGAGGGTCACTCCACCGAGGACTGGCCGTTGAACCCGCGCTCGCCCTACGCCGCCAGCAAGGCCGGCGGCGACCGGCTCGCGTACGCCTACTGGTGCACGTACGGGCTGCCCGTGGTGGTGACGCGCTGCTCCAACAACTACGGGCCGCGCCAGTACCCGGAGAAGCTGGTGCCCCTGTTCGTCACCAACGCCATCGACGACCAGCCGCTGCCCGTCTACGGCACGGGGAAGAATCGGCGCGACTGGCTGCACGTGGACGACCACTGCGATGCGCTGCTCACGCTGCTCGAGCACCCGGGCGTCGAGGGCGAGACGTTCAACATCGGCGCCGAGCACGAGCTGGACGTGCTCACCATCACCGACACGCTGCTCGCGCTGCTCGGGAAGCCGAAGAGCCTCGTCCGCTTCGTCGAGGACCGCCCCGGCCACGACCGCCGCTACGCGGTGGACTCGGGAAAGCTCACGCGTGTCACCGGGTGGAAGCCCGCGATCGCGTTCGCCGACGGCATCCAGAGCACGGTCGAGTGGTTCCGCGCCAACGAGGGGTGGTGGCGCACGATCAAGAGCGGCGAGTTCCGCGCCTACTACGAGCGCATGTACGGCCAGCGGAAGGTGCTGGGAGCGGTGAAGGCGTGAGGCTCCTTCGCGCCGCGGGCGCGCTGGCCGCGCTCCTGCTCGCCGGAACGGGCGCGAACGCCCAGAGCCCGGTCGACCTGATGGGCGCGACCAGCGGCGGGCGCAACGTCCTCGCCCCGACCGGGGCGCCGACGATCGCGCCGATGAGCCGGCCCGTGGACGCGAGCGAGTACGTCATCGGCCCCGGGGACATGCTGCAGTTGAACCTGAGCGGCGGCGTCACGCGCTCCTGGGATGCGATGATCCTGCCCGAGGGGACGCTCTACGTCCCCAGCATCGGACCCCTCTCGCTCACGGGAATGACGCTCGCGGAGGCGCGCAAGCTCGTCCAGCAGCGCCTGTCCGTCGAATACCGCGGAGTAGCCGTGGACCTGCGCCTACTGCGCCCACGGACGTTCCTCGTCTACATGATCGGCGAGACCAGCCAGCCGGGTGCGCATGAGGTGTCGGCCACGAGCCGGGCCAGCGAGCTGCTGACCGAGTCCCTCTTCAACGAGTCGGCCTCGCGCCGGAACGTCGAGATACGCCGCCGCACGCCGCAGGGGGAGACGCGAACGCGGATGGATCTCACACGGTTCCGACTGACCGGGCTCCTCGCACACGATCCGCTGTTGCGCGAGGGGGACCAGGTGTACTTCCCGAGAGCCTTCGGGGGAGTCGCGATCGAAGGAGGTGTCGCGCACCCTGCGCACTTCGACATGGCTCAAGGGGATAGCCTGAGCACGCTGTTCACGTTCGCGGGTGGGCCGGTCCCCAGCTCCACGGACCAGGCGGTGCTGGTGCGATTCGTGGATGCGACCAAGAGAGACTCGCTCTCCTTCAAGGTCAGCGACGTGCTGGCCGGACGCTTCAACACGCCCCTGCGCGATGGCGACCGCGTCTACGTCTACTTCCAGCCGCGCTACCACTTCCTCGAAGAGGCGAGCATCTTCGGGGAGATCCAGCGTCCCGGGACCTACCCACTCCTGCCCGGCCTCACCCGCCTGACGGAGCTGGTCCACGTCGCCGGCGGCTTCCTGCCCACTGCCGACATCGGCTCCATCCATGTCTATCGCGCCACCGGGCCAGCGGGCGGGGCGGATCCCGAGATCACGCGGCTCTCCTCACTCGGCC